>JBOGTX010000953.1:0-2591 GCA_050695695.1 Chloroflexota bacterium | reverse complement strand
TCGTCACGGTGAGATACCCGAATGCGACGATCGGCGAAGCAACAAGGGTGTATTCGCCAATCGTCAAGGGCGCTTGCGGGAGACCAGCTCTCGGCTGGGTGGCCGCGAAGCCACCACTGCCCGCGACGACGTAGGGGATGGCGTGATTGTCCACCGTGCGGGTAAAGCGTTGGTAGAGGTGGGCGTGGCCGGACAAAACCGCGTCGGGCCAGAGACCGGCGGTTCGGCAGGCCTGATCGAGATCATCGGCCAGTCCGGTCGTACCCCCGTGCTTCGCATCCACCGACACCGGCGGATGGTGGCAGGCGATGATCACGGCCCGTTCGCCCGCCAATCGAGACGGCTTCAGACGCGCGAGCTCCGCCGTGAGAAACGTCAGTTGATCGTCACCGATCGGATAGTGCCCAGCCTGCGATGAGATCACTCCGGGGCCTTCCAGCACGTTCGTGTAGACGCCGATGACTGAGACGAAGGGGGCATCGAGCGTGAAATAGACACCGGGCTGGGTCATCGTGCTCCGAACGAGCCCTCCCGCGTCCGACGACGGCCCCGGCGCGGCCGCGCAGAAATTGCGCAGGAAAGCGGTCAGGGTCGGAACCTGGGGCGTGTCGGCACTCGGTCCGAACACCATTCCGTCGTGGTTACCGGGAATGGCAAAAATGGGTCGATCGTAGGCGCGGAAGGGTTCGTAGAACTGGTCGTAGTAGTACTGGCCCTCGCCAAAGTTATATACGACATCGCCCAGATGGAAGAAGAACGCCGGTGCCGCGGCTCCCGCGTTGCGCAGATCCCGCGCCATCGCGTCGGCGACGCTCGCTTCATGAGCGATCGCGCGCGCCGCCGTCTGGAATTGATCTACCTTGGCCGCGCCGGTGTCGCCAACCGCGTGGAACGAGATTGCCCGGGCAGTGGCGATTGGATTGAGGATATCGCTCCCGAGCACCTCTTCGAGATCCATCCGCGGTGGGGTCGTTCGGGGTGCGGGAACCGGCTGCACCTGCTTTTGGTGTAGTAAGTAGTAGGGTGAGCTGTAGTACTGGTCGCTCGTGTTGTTCACCTGGAAGGACGTCTCGTCGGCGCCAGGCTTTGGATCTGCAAAGAGACGGCCTTGCGCGCCAATGACGTTCGCGAATCCCTTCGGCACCGCCCTTACCCCCTACGCTGAGCATTGGATGAGTCGCGTTGCCCGGCCGCGATGATCCCGCTCGGCGGCGCCCCGGTTGACCCACGCCGTCGTCGCTCGAAAGTCCCGCCCATTATGCTGCCGTGGTCGGCGGACCGTCAAGGCTGGAAGAACCTTGGCAAAACCGCGCTTCGGGCCAGGATGAGCAAACAATAACGACGGCTTTGGTGATCGTGGCAGCTGATCGCGCTGCCGGCCGATTTGATACCATACTGGGGTCAGCGGCCGGTGAGGCCCGCGACGAGGAGTAACCATGACCGCGAAGATCCGCGTCGGCATCGTCGGGGCGACGGTCACGCCCGGGGGGAGCGGCTGGGGTGCCAACGCCCACGTTCCCGCGTTGAACGCGCTCTCCGCCTTCCAGCTTAAGGCCGTCTGTACCGCCCACGCCGAGACGGCGCGCGCCTCGGCGGCCGCTTTCGGCGCCGAGCTCGCGTTTCACAACGTCGACGACCTGGTCGCCCACCCCGACGTCGACCTCGTGGCCGTCGTCGTGCGCGTACCGGGACACCGCGAGCTGGTCGTCCGCGCGATCGAGGCCGGGAAGAACGTGTTCTGCGAATGGCCGCTCGGCGCGACCCGCGCCGAGGCCGAGGAAATGACGAACCTGGCCAGCGCGCGAGGGGTGCGCACGGCGGTCGGACTGCAGGCGCGAAGCGATCCAACCCTCAGGTATGCCCGCGAGCTCGTCCAGGAGGGCTACGTCGGCGACCTCGTCGCCGTGACCTGTCGGGCCATCAGCCAGGCGGTGACCAATCGCGGCATCGGGCGAATCTGGCAGAGCAACCGCAAGAACGGCGCGAATACCTTGACGATCGCCGCCGGGCACACGATCGACGCGCTCTGCTTCGTCGTGGGCGAGATCGACGAGGTTTCGGCACGCCTGGCGACCGGGATCACCGAATGGCACAATACCGACACCGGCGAGACGGTGCCGGTGGACTCACCCGACTGGATCAGCCTGTCCGGTCGGCTGGCGGCAAGCGGCGCCGAGGTTTCCTGCCTCGTCGCGACGGTGCCGTCGAGCCCGAGCGGCCATCGGTTGGAGATCTACGGACGCGCTGGCGCGCTCGTGATCACCGGTGGCTCGTTGAACGGCGGGCCAAGCCGGCTGCTCGGGGCCCGCGGCAAGGCGGAGCTGACGCCGCTCGATCCACCGGAGCGTTTCACCCTGGTGCCAGACAGCGTGCCGGCGGGCGCGCCGCGCAACGTCGCGCAGGCCTACGCGCGTCTGGCCGCCGCTTTCGCCACCGTGGAGCGCTTCGAGCCCGACTTCGCCCATGCCGTGACGCGGCACACGCTGATCGACGCCATCGAGCGCTCGTCGGCCGAGGGACGCTCGGTGCGGGTCTCGGAGGTGCGCCCCAGCGGTGCCTGAAGGAATGCCACGGTGAAAGCCGCCTGGATT
>JBOGTX010000952.1:0-2963 GCA_050695695.1 Chloroflexota bacterium | reverse complement strand
GGCGTGAAGAAAGGATTCTAAGTTGATGAAGGCACTGAGCTTGAGCGAGACCTGGAAGCCCAGGCCCGACTACCCCTTGAGCGAGCGCGAGCTCTCGACGGCCCGCGCGTTTGTCAGTAGCCAGGTCTACGCCAATCCGATCCTCCGGGTGACCGATCGGCCGATTCCGCGGCCCGGCGCCGGTGAGGTCCTGGTCAAGGTCAGGGCGTGCGGTGTCTGCGGGTCCGACCTCCACGTCTGCCAGCAGGGCCCGGACGGCTACGTCGCCTACGCCGACCACGCGAAGCTACCGGTCGTCCTCGGCCACGAGTTGTCCGGGGTGGTCGAAGAGGTCGGCGCCGGGGTGGCGACCCTCGCGGTTGGCGATCGGGTCTGCGTCGAGCCGATGAACTGGTGCGGGGCGTGCCTGGCGTGTCGGACCGGCATGTTCAATCAGTGTACCGACCTCGAGGAGATCGGCTTCTCGGTCGACGGGGGCTTCGCCGAGTACGTCCTCACCCGCCCGCGGTACTGCTGGTCGATCGACCGGCTGGCGGACGCCTACGCGAGCGACGCGGCGGTCTTCGAAGCCGGCGCCCTGGTCGAGCCGGCGGGAGTCGTCTACAACGCCATGTTCGTCCGCGCCGGCGGCTTTTTACCCGGTGGGAACGTCGCGGTGTTCGGAGCGGGGCCGATCGGACTTGCCGCGATCGCGCTGGCTCGGGTGGCCGGAGCGGCGAGAATCAGCGCGTTCGACACGATTCCCGAGCGGCGGGAGCTTGCCCGGAAGCTGGGCGCGGATGACGCCGACGACCCGGTCGCGCTGGGACGAGCCGGCCTCGATCTGGCCAGCCTCGTCATGGACCGGACCGACGGGGTCGGGGTGGCCATGGGGATCGAGGCGGCCGGAGCCGGCGCGCGGACCTACCCGGAGCTGGAGCGGATCGTCGGGGTCGGGGGTAAAATCGTTCAAGTCGGAATCGGGACCGAGCCGACGCCGATCATGCTGGTGCGATTGCAGCAACGGGGCGTGAGCGTGTACGGGTCGATGGGCAACTCCGGCCACGGCATCTTTCCCGGGGTGATCCGTCTGATGGCGGCCGGGCGTTTGGATCTGACGCCGATCATCACCGCGCGGTATGCTCTGGCCGATGCGATCGCCGCCTTCGCGCGAACGTCGGAGCGCCGCGATGGCAAAGTTCTGATTAAACCCTGAGGAGGCCACATGGCAATCGAGGTCGCGAACGCGCCGGTGAGCTGGGGCGCGCTGGGGGTAGCGGGCGAGGTCTACCACTACACCGGAGATCAGGTGCTCGACGAGATTGCCCGCGCCGGTTACGCCGGTACCGAGCTCGGTCCGATTGGATTCCTGGGGACCAACCCGGCGGCGCTCCGGCTCGCGCTGGCCCAGCGTGGACTGACCCTGACCTCGGCCTTCTTCTGGGCCGATCTGGCGGATGCCGGCCACCGGTCCCGGACGCTGGACGACGTTCGCCACACCGCCAGCTTGCTTGGCGAGGTCGGCGGTCGGTGGCTGGTGCTGTCGGACTACTTTTCGCCCCGCCGCCTGGCGATCGCCGGGCGAGTCGCCCCGGACGGCGGCGACTCGTGGACGGCCGACCAATGGCGCGCGGTTGCCGATACGGTTCAAGCCGTCATCGAGATCTGTCGCCCTCACGGGGTTCGGGTTGCCTTCCACAACCACGCCGGCACGTCCGTTGAGCGCCCGGAAGAGCTCGATCGGTTACTCGAGCTGGGCCATCCGGACGAGCTCGGCCTTTGCCTCGATACCGGACACTACGCCTACGCGGGCGGCGATCCGGCCCAGGCGGTGCGGCGGTACGGGGCGCGCGTCTGGCACGTTCATCTGAAGGACATTTCGGGAGCGATTGCCCGACAGGCCAGCGCCGAGCGGATCGGATTCATGGACGCGGTCGGGCGCGGCTTATTCGTTCCGATTGGTCAGGGAGTCGTCCGGTTCGCCGAGGTCATCGCGGCACTCCGGGCGATCGACTACGCGGGCTGGGTCGTCGTCGAGCAAGACGTGGTCGCCGACCAGACCGGACAACTGACCCCCGATCCCCTGGTCAGCGCGCTGGCCAGCCGTGCCTACCTTCGCGAGCGGTTCGGGCTGTAGCGCTTCGCCCGTCTTTTCCCGCGTCGGTACCGTTTTTGCGTGGCCGCCTCCGATCACGCCTTCAGGCCGGTCATGACGATGCCCTCGACAAACTGCTTCTGAAGAACGACGAAGAGCAAGAGGACCGGGATCGTCGCCGCGGTCGAGGCCGCCATCAGGCCGGTGTAGTCGTTGCCATACTCGCTATTGAAGCCCGCCAGACCGAGCGGCAGCGTGAAGAGGGAAGCCTTCGTCGTCACGATCAGCGGCCAGAGCAGGTTATCCCAGCTTCCAGTGAAGGTGAAGATCGCGAGCGCGGCGAGGCCGGGCTTGGCCAGGGGCAAGGCGATCCGGGTGAAGAGCCCGAGCTCGCTCGCGCCGTCGATCCGGGCCGCCGCGAAGAGCTCGTCGGGCAGCGTCAGCATGAACTGGCGCATCAGGAAGATGCCGAAGGCGCCAACTGCCCCCGGCAAGATCAGTCCAGCGTAGGAGTTGAGCCAGCCGAGCTGACGGGTCACGATGAACAGCGGGACCATAATGACCTGGAACGGGATCATCAAAGTGCTCAAGACGAGGACGAAGCAGAGCGTGCGACCGGGGAATCGGTACTTGGCGAAGCCGTAGCCGGCGGCGGAGCAGAGGGTGAGCGCGAGCGCCATCTGCGCGATCGCGACGAAAACGCTGTTGAAGTAATACTGCGGCCAGGCGACGAAGCCGTAGGCTCGCGCGTAATTGTCGAGGTGAAATGGGATCGGGGCCCATTGGATCGGCACGTCGAAAACGGTCGATTCGTCTTTGAACGAGGTGGTGAGCATCCAGATCATCGGGAGGACCATCAGCAGCGCGCCGACGCTGATCAGCACGTAGA
>JBOGTX010000951.1:0-5580 GCA_050695695.1 Chloroflexota bacterium | reverse complement strand
GCCTGTATGCGCAAGCTGTTGGTGATTCTCAACGCGATCGTCAAACACCAGACCCCCTGGCACGACCCACTTCCGGACGAGGAGGCACCCGCCTGATACAAAGACCTTGACAACCAAAACAGTTGCTCTCCCCGCGACGGGGAGAGGCCGGGAGAGAGGTCTCCTCGGCACAGCGAGCAAAATTCGGGATGCTTCGGGTGAATGCCTGAGTGAGCAGATGACACGAGAATTCGTCGTCGACTTTCCGATCGCGTTCGTTCCCGGAGCGGACGCCGCGCCGAATGACCGCGAGGCGTTGCAGCTCCGACTGAAGCAGGCGCGCGGCGAGGACCACGATGGCAGGTGGTCGAGCTTCGGGGTGGTCGCCGAGACCGACGTCGCGACTGCCGAGCGGATCGGGGAGCGCGGCTTTTTCCACGACACGCCCGAGAATCGCCTCGAAGCGGTGGAAGGCGGCTTCAACGCCGACTTGCCGGTCCTCCTCGACCTGGCCCTACTTCCGACGAAGCTCGAACGGCTGCCGTCGCCCGAGGCGGACCTCCCGGCGTGGCTGAGCGGCGCGCTCGGGGCGACGGATGCCGCCAGCCCGGACCTGTGGCGCGAGGACTCCTGGAACGCCACGTTCGTCTGGCAGGAACATCACCTCGATCCCTCGATCGGCGGCGGGGTCATCAAGGTTGGCTATCGCACGGTCTTCTCGCCGCCCCGCAACGAGATCGACCGCCTCAAGCGGCGCGGACTGGTCTCCCGGACCATCGTGGAAGCCTTGATCGAGAACGGGCTGCCGGTGCGGTTCGAATCCGATCTCGAGGCGTTCGAGCTGGGCTTCGCGGTGGGCGAGCAGACCTATACCTGTCAGGTCCGGCCGGACGATACGGCGACCGCGCTGTCGCTGACCGTGATCTGGTCTCGAGAGATCCCGGACGCGGCCCGGGCTCGCCTGGCCGACGTGATCGCCCAGATCGACGACGAGGTCCCGGTCGGCGGGTTCGAGGCGGTCGACGATGGCGTTCGCTACGTCCACGACATTCAGGTGGACCAGTCTCTCGTGAGCCAGAGCTGGGTGATCGAGACCTTGCGCGCTGGGATTTCGGTCCTGCACCACTATCGGCCCCGGCTGATCGCGGCGCTCGCGGGAACCGACGAAAACGGTTGACGTCGACCGCCCCTTGCTCGTACAATTGATTAGGTTAGCCTAACCTAATATCGAGTGGGTGCGAGACGATGCGAGCAACGGTGGATGAGACCGAGCCACGACCAGCGCGGTCGGGCAGCCGGTTGCCCCGGGTGACACCCCGGGCGATTCTGATCAGCCTCGCGGCGATTCTGGTGATCGGGGTCTTCGCCTGGCAGGCGGTCACCGCCCAGGGATCGCCCGATCCGACCGCGAAGAACCTGAGCCAGTCGGCGGTCGTTCTTGATGCCGGTGTTCTCGTCTTCCGAGAGGGTCTCGAGGCGATTCTGGTGCTGGCGGCCCTCACCGCCAGCCTGGTGCGGGAGAAGCGCGCTTTCTGGAAGCCGGTCGGCGTCGGCGCCGGCGTCGGCTTCGTCGCCACGCTCGTGACCTGGTTCGTCGTCGTGGCGATTATCTCGGCGATCGCGGCGCCCGCGCTCGACGTCCAGGCGGCGACCGGCCTCCTGGCGGTCGTGGTGCTCCTCGTGGTGATGAACTGGTTTTTCCACAAGATCTATTGGACCGGTTGGATTTCCCACCACAACCGCAAGCGGCGCGAGCTCGTCGACGCGGCAGCCACCACCGGAGCGGGCGCGTTCTACGGGCTCGCCCTGCTTGGCTTCGCCTCGGTCTACCGCGAGGGCTTCGAAGTCGTGCTCTTCTTGCAGAACCTGCGGTTGCAGGCCGGCACGAGCGTCGTCCTCGACGGCGCGGTCATTGGCGTCGCGCTGTCGCTGGTCGTCGCCTGGCTGACCTTCGTCGCCCACGAGCACCTGCCTTACAAGCGCATGCTGATCCTGACCGGTGTGATGCTCGGCTTGGTGTTGTTGGTGATGGTTGGCGAGAGTGTCCAGGAAATGCAGCAGGCCAACTGGATCGGCACCACCGCGCTCGCCCTGCCGATTCCCGACTGGCTGGGGCTCTGGTTCTCGGTCTTCCCGAACGTCGAGAGCATCGTGGCGCAGTTGATCGCCGGGGCGCTGGTCATCGGCTCGTACGTGGCCGCCCAGAACCTGAGGTTCTCCCGCCCGCCCACGCCGTCGGCTTCGGGAAGCGCGCCGCGGTAACCCGGGTTTTAGAGCAAAGGGCGGACGACGGGACGGCCCCCCTATGGTCCCCCCGTGGACGGGAAGACACGGCTTCCCTCCCCGTCCACGGGGAGGGCGGGGGAGGGGCCTCTCGCCGTTCGGCTCCGCCCTGTCGCTCTCTGCCTCAATATCGGCGCCCGCGCTGACGAGTAAGGTCGAACTTCGCGGTGCTGGCGATCGCCATCACCGCCATCACGCCAGCCTGCACCGGGTCCGAGACGACCAGATCGGCGGCGTCGGGGACGCTGCCGGCCATGTTCAGCGAGATCACCAGGATTCCCTGTTCGCGGACCTCGCGCACCGCGGTGGAAATGTCGCCGCCCATCAGCGCGCCGGCCATCACCAGAATGCGGGCCCGGGGCAATCGCGCGACCGCGCGAACCGCCGCCGCGAGGTTCGCTTCCCCCACCAGCGGCAGGGTATCGACCGAGATGCGCTCGCCCCGGATATTGTGGCGGTCGGCCTCGCTAATCGCGCCGAGCGCGACCTGTCCCACCTGAGCGCCGCCGCCGATCACGATCACGCGCTTGCCATAGATCCTGGCGAAGGTCGGCGTCTCCTCGACCTGCTCGACGACCTCCAGGCGGGCCAGATCGGCGAGCAACGCGGCGCGATCGGCGACCTTCGCCAGCTCGAGATAGATTCGCGCCCGCCCATCCGCCTCCGGTGAAACGTCGGCGTAGCCGATGTTGGCGCGGTGCTCCCAGATGACGCCGGTCACCTGGTGCAGCGATCCGGGCTGATCGCGTGTCGTCACCTGGACCGCGAGCTCTTCCTCGATCGTAGATCCCCTCCGGGCCGATCGCCTCTTCTGCTCGACCGTGATCGTAGTATAGAATCGAAACGCTTTTCTGGAAAGCCCAGCGGGTGAGGCCCACGGACCCACGACAAATAACGGAGGACCGCCATGCGCTACGTGACTTTCGGGCGAACCGGATTTCAAGTCTCGACCGTGTCGATGGGCTCGAATCGCCTGGGCGATCCGGGCGCCGATCCCGCCCAGTGGCCGCCGGTGGTGCGGCGCGCCCTTCAGTTGGGAGTCAACTTCTTCGACACGTCGAACAGCTACAACCAGGGCCGAAGCGAGGCGATCCTCGGCGAGGTGACCGCCGCCCACCCCGCGCGGACCTACATCGCCACCAAAGTTGGCGTGCCGGTCGAGACGAACGACTTCCCGCACCGGGAGTTTTCCGCGACGACGATCCTCTCCGAGGTCGAAAACAGCCTCCGTCGCCTCCGGCGCGACGCGATCGATCTGTACATGCTGCATAGCCCATCGGTCAGTCAGCTGGAATCGTACGATTGGGCCACGGCGATCGATCGGTTGAAATCCCAGGGCAAAGTTCGCTTTTTCGGGATCTCGACCGAGGATCACCGCTCTGGCATCTGGGCGATCGAGCACGGAGCCGACCTGTTGCAAATCGAGTATCACCTTCTCGACACCAGCGCCGAGGACGACCTGCTGCCGCTGGCCCAGGCGCGCGACGTTGGGATCATGGTTCGCATGCCGTTGGCGCGCGGGCTGTTGAGCGGGAAATTTCCGGTCGGACAGCCGATCCCGCCGGAGCAGCAGTGGCGGCGCCCGAAGGGAGACTTGCTCCAGACCCGGCTGCGCCAGATCGAGCAGCTTCGCTTTCTGGAGCGCCCCGGGCAAACCCTGGCCCAGGCGGCGATTCGCTTCGTCGTCAGCCAGCCGGCGATCCACTGCGCCATCCCCGGCGCGCGCACCGTCGAACAGCTCGAGTCGAACGTCGCCGCGGCCGACGGCGACCTGACCCCGGCCGAGCTCGAGCAGATCCGCGCGCTGCGGCAGGAATGGCGAAAGCCGGGCTCGCGCTAATTGCTCTATAATGAGCGCGGCGGCAGATCCTTGTCGCCGTCTATTGTGAGGGATGAACGATGGCAATTCAAACGATCAATCCAGCGACTGGCCAGGTGGTCAAGACGTTCGAGGAGATGAGCGAGGCCGAGGTCGAGCGCGCGCTCGCCCAGGCGCAGGCCGCCTACGAAGGCTGGCGCGAGACGACCTTCGCCGTACGGGCGGAGAAAGTCCACAACATCGCGAAATACCTTCGGGCCCACCGCGACGAGATCGCCGAGATCGCGACGATCGAGATGGGAAAGCCGATCGCGCAGTCGCGGGCCGAGGTCGAGAAGTCGGCCTGGGGCTGCGAGTGGTACGCCGACAACGCCGAGCGGCTGCTGGCCGACGATCACATCCCGACGACCGCCGCTGACAGCTTCGTCGCCTACACCCCGATCGGGGTGATCCTGGCGGTGATGCCCTGGAACTTCCCCTACTGGCAGGTGTTTCGCCCGATCGCGCCGGCGGTGATGGCCGGCAACGCGCTGGTGCTGAAGCACTCGTCGAACGTTCCCCAGTGCGCCCTGAAAATCGAGGAGGTCATGCGCGAGTCGGGATTTCCCGAGGGCCTCTTCCGGACGCTCCTGATCTCCGGCCCCCGGGTGAACAAGATCGTGGACGATCCCCGGATCCGGCTGGTGACCCTGACCGGCTCGGACGATGCCGGGAGCAAGGTCGCCGCCGCGGCCGGCCGCGCCTTGAAGAAGACGGTGCTCGAGCTTGGTGGCTCCGATCCCTACATCGTTCTCGCCGACGCCGACCTGGATGCCGCCGCCAAGACGGCCGCGGTGGCCCGCAACCAGAACAGCGGCCAGAGCTGCATCGCCGCGAAGCGGTTCCTGGTCGTCGAATCGGTGGCCGACGAGTTCGAGCGGAAGTTTACCGCGGCGGTCAAGGCGATGAAGGTCGGCGACCCGATGGACCCCGAGACCAGCATCGGCCCGCTCTCGCGCGAGGACCTCTGCGAGGCGCTCGATCGCCAGGTCAAAGAGTCGGTTGGCCAGGGAGCAAAGGTCGTGCTCGGCGGCGAGCGGCTGAACCGGCCGGGCTATTACTTCGCGCCGACGATTCTCACCAACGTCAAGCCGAGCATGACGGTGTTTCGCGAGGAGACGTTCGGCCCGGTGGCGGCGGTGATTCGGGTGAAGGATGCCGACGAAGCGATTCGCCTGGCCAACGACTCGGTCTACGGCCTGGGGGCGAGCATCTGGTCGCGCGACGTCGCGAACGCCCAGAAGCTGGCGCGCCGGGTCGACTCCGGACAGGTCTTCATCAACGGCATGGTGGCCTCGGATCCGCGCCTACCGTTTGGCGGCGTGAAGCGGAGCGGCTATGGCCGCGAGCTCTCCGGTTTTGGCATTCGCGAGCTGGTCAACATCCAGACGATCTGGATGGCGCCGGCGACGAAGTAGCAGCCGCATCCCCTACATGGTGAGGCATCCCGAGCTTGGAGG
>JBOGTX010000950.1:0-2351 GCA_050695695.1 Chloroflexota bacterium | reverse complement strand
GCTCGGCGAAGACATGATTGTGATTATGGAGCGGCGCGCCTCCGACGATCAGATCCAGCAGGTCGTCAAGCGCGTCGAGGAGCTTGGCTTTCGGGCGCACCTCTCCCAGGGGGAAGAACGCACAATTGTCGGGGTGATCGGCGACGAACGACCGCTTTCCATCGAGTCGCTCGAGGTTCTCGATGGGGTGGAAAGGGTGGTACCGGTGCTTCAGCCGTTCAAGCTCGCCTCGCGCGACTTCAAACCCGACCGGACGATCATCGACGTGAACGGCGTGAAGATCGGCGGTGATGAGATCGTGGTCATGGCCGGGCCGTGCGCCGTCGAAAGTCGCGAGCAACTGCTGGAGACGGCCTGGGCGGTGAAGGAGGCCGGAGCGAAGGTGCTGCGGGGTGGCGCGTTCAAGCCGCGTACGTCGCCCTACACTTTCCAGGGGCTCGGCATCGCCGCCCTCGAGCTCCTCGGCGAAGCAAGCGAGACAGTTGGTCTGCCGGTCGTCAGCGAGGTGATGTCGGCCACCGACATCGAGGTGATCAGCAAGTACGTCGACGTCCTCCAGATTGGCGCGCGCAACATGCAGAACTACAGCCTGCTCCAGGACGTTGGCAAGACGTCCAAGCCGGTGCTCCTGAAGCGCGGCATGAGCAGCACGATTCACGAGTGGCTGATGTCCGCCGAGTACATCCTTTCCAACCGCAACTACAACGTGATATTGTGCGAGCGAGGAATCCGAACCTTCGAGACGGCGACCCGCTTCACGCTCGACATCAACGCGATCGCGGTGGCCAAGCAGTTGACCCACCTGCCGATCCTCATCGATCCGAGTCATGGAACCGGCAAGGCCAACCTGGTGCCAGCCGCGGCGAAGGCGGCGGTTGCCGCCGGGGCGGACGGCCTGATCGTCGAAGTCCACCCGAATCCCGATCGCGCGTTGTCGGATGGCGCCCAGTCGCTTCGGCCGGAGGCTTTTCAGAAGCTGATGGCCGAGCTTCGGCAGATCGCCACCGCGGTTGGCCGCCACCTGTAAGGGGAGACGAGAACAATGGGTCTACGATGGCTGACCGCCGGCGAGTCGCACGGTCCGTGCTTGACCGGCATTCTGGACGGCATGCCGGCCGGCCTGCGGCTGTCGCCGGACGACCTGGCGCGCGATCTCTGGCGGCGACAGCAGGGCTATGGTCGGGGCGGTCGGATGAAGATCGAATCGGATCGGGCCGAGATCCTGGGCGGCGTCTGGCGGGGAAAGACGACGGGCGGGCCGATTGCCCTCCGCGTCGAAAACCGCGACTGGCCGAACTGGAAGGGCAAGGAAGACGAGCTGCCCCGGATGACCGTGCCGCGCCCCGGTCACGCCGACCTGGCCGGGGTCTACAAGTACGGCTTCGACGACATTCGGCCGATCCTCGAGCGGGCAAGCGCCCGCGAGACGACCATGCGAGTGGCGATCGGGGCGATCGCGAAGCGGCTCCTCGACGAGTTTGGTATTGCCGTTCGATCGCAGGTGCTACAAATCGGGACAGCGACCGCGACCCCGGGCGACCTTTCGGATCCCAGGGTGGCCGAGCAGGTCGAGGCGTCATCGGTGCGGGTCGCTGACGACGCGAGCGAGGCCCGGCTGCGCGAGGCGATCGACGCGGCGAAGGAACGGCACGATACCCTGGGCGGGGTGTTCGAGGTCGTCGCGTTCGGCGTGATGCCCGGTTTGGGTAGTCACGTCCAGTGGGACCGCAAGCTCGACGGCCGGCTCGCCCAGGCGATCATGAGCATCCAGGCGATCAAAGCGGTCGCGATCGGCGACGGTTTCCAGGCGGGCGAGCGATACGGCACCGAAGCGCACGACGGTATGACCATGGCCGACGGGGCGGTGCACCGACTGACCAACCGCGCCGGTGGGCTCGAAGGCGGCATGACCAACGGCCAGCCGGTCGTGGTGCGCGTGGTGAAGAAGCCGATCTCGACCACCGCGGCGCCGCAACCGACGGTGGACCTGGCCACCGGCCAGGACGTCCCGAGCCAGTACGTCCGCTCGGACGTCTGCGCGGTGCCGGCGGCGGCGGTGATCGGCGAAGCGATGGTTGCCTACGTGCTGGCCGATGCGCTGCTCGAAAAGTTTGGTGGCGATAGCCTTGGAGAAGTCCGCCGGAACGCCGAGGCCGCGGCGATCGCGCTGGGTCGGCAGGACTTCTCCGGAGCGGGCTGAGAGGCTTTCCCTCATCCCCTACCCCTTCTCGTCTACTCCCCTCGCCCCCTTCTCCAGGGGGAGCCTTCAGTCGCGGGGGAAGGGTCTCCAGGGAGATGCCTCTGCCAAGACCCCTCTCCCGCGCACTGGGAGAGGGGGTAGGGGGTGAGGG
>JBOGTX010000949.1:0-10554 GCA_050695695.1 Chloroflexota bacterium | reverse complement strand
TCACATGGTCCTGGCGTAGCTGGAGCTCCGCGGCGTCTTCCATGGTCACGATGCGCTCGTCCGCCGGGATAAAGGACGAGAGAACGTTGAGCAGGGTCGTCTTCCCGGAGCCGGTTCCACCCGACACGACGACATTCAGTCGGGCGCGGACGCAGGCCTGCAAGAAGTCCGCGGTCTCCGCCGTCATCGACCCGAACTTGATCAGGTCGTCGATCGTCAGCGGGTTCTTCGAGAATTTCCGAATGGTGATCGTCGGTCCGGTCAGGCACAGTGGTGGGATCACCGCGTTCACGCGCGAGCCGTCGGGCAGGCGCGCGTCTACCAGTGGCTGGCTCTCGTCGCATCGACGGCCCAGGGGCGAGATGATTCGGTCGATGATCCGCATGACGTGCTGATCGTCCTGGAACGCGACCGCCGTCTTCTCGATTCGTCCCTTTCGTTCGATGAAGACCATCCGCGGACCGTTGACCATGATTTCCGAAATGGTGTCATCGGCGAGGAGCGGCTCGATCGGCCCGAAGCCAAGGATGTCGGCCGCGATCTGCTCGAACAACCGCTGGCGGTCCGCCCGGACCAGCACCACGTTTTCCTGGTCGAGGATGGCGTTGAAGAGATCCTCGATCGCGCGACGGACCTGCGCGGTGTCGCTCAGGTCCATCTTCGGGTCCATCTCCGCGATCAGCTTACTCTGGACCCTGGCGCGGAGATCCTGGGATACCTGCGAGAGATCCCGCCCGGATTCCCGTGGGGGAGGGGTCGCGCGTGGCGGCTCGAACGTGACCGCTGGAGACGGCTCCGCCTTGGCCGTGCCGCGTGGATCTTCCATCCGCCTCAAGAGAGACATCTCACCACTCCGTCATGTAGGTTCGCGTACCCGCCCCGTTCTAGCTTGACGACGCGTGACGCGGCGCTTCCCGGCGACCGAACGGCAGCGCCATCTTGATCGCCCGCGACGCGCGCGCCAGCTTGCCACCGCTGGCCGCTTCGGCCGCCTCGACGTCGGCGACGCGTTGCGCCAGATCGACCAGGCAAAGCGCCACCTTGCTCTTTGGGTGACTCGAGACCACCGGTACGCCCGCGTTGAGGGACGACGTGACCAGGCGGTAATCGCTGGTGATCTGCCCGCTGATCGGATGGCCAAGGGTCTTCTCGATGTCCGATGCCTTGATTCCTCCGGCGCTGTCGGCGCGGTTCAAGACCAGGGTGAGCTTCTCGCGCGGGTAGCCCAGCGCGCGCGTCACGTCGACGAAGTTTCTGACGTTCTTGATCGCGGTCATTTCACAGGTAAACACGACCAGGACCTGGTCTGAAACGTCGAGCGTCCCTAACATCGTGTCCTGGAATGACGGGAACGTATCGACCACGACGTAGTCAAAGCTCTCTCGCAGCTTGGTGAGAATGCGGTTGAAGATCTCCGGCGTGATCAGCTCCGCCATTTCGGGTCGGGCGGGCGCGAGCAGGACGCGGACGCCCGATTCGTGACGGAGGAGCAAGTCGTCGAAGATCTCCGGGTCCAGCGCCGAGACGTGAGGCAGCAGGTCGACGATGGTCTTCTGAGGCTGCAAGCTCAGGAGCACCCCGACGTCCCCAAATTGGAGGTTACCGTCCACCAGCGCGACGTCCTTCCCCGAGACGTTGCGGAAGGCAACCGCGAGGTTGACCGCGATCGTGGTGCGGCCGACGCCTCCCTTTGGACCAAAGACGGTGATGATCCGTCCATTCTTGACTGGCAAGCTGGGGTTCACCGGAGGAGCAGTCGATATCCGGGCGGCGCTCGGCCGCTCGGAATGCTCGTAGACCCGACGGATCGCGCCGATCAGGTCCTGGCCGGTGAAAGGCTTGGTCAGAAACTCGCGAGCGCCGGCCAGCATAGCCTGCCGAAAGTACTGAACGTCGTCTTGAACCGACATCATGATCACCGCCGAGCCGCAGCCCGACTCGCGGATTGCCGCGGCCGCGGCGATTCCGTCGATGACCGGCATGTTGAGGTCCAGCAGGACGATATCCGGGCTGGACTTCTTCGCCAGATCGACGGCCTGCTGGCCGTCGCTGGCTCCGCCAATGACTTCAATGTCCTTCTCGAAATAGAGCAGCTTGGTCAGGTTCTCCCGAGTGTCGGCCATATCGTCGGCAATCAGAACCCGTACCTTCTTCGCCAACTGGGTCGCGCTCATCGGCTCCCTCGCAGGTTGAAGCGATCGATCACGGATTGCAGCGTCACCGGCGTCGTGGTCGCGAGCTTGTCATCGCCGGCCGCGCGAAGCACCAGCTCGGCGCGCACGTTCTTCGCGTCCTTCAACGCCTTCATATACAGCGCGTCTTCGTGATTGACGCCAAACACGACCAGCGATCCGGTTTCCGCTGACGCTTTCGAGCCGCCCGACGTATCCACCGAGCCAATCGCCAGAACCCGAAGATCCTGAAGGGCGGTTTGCGAGGTCGCGGGCAGGACGAGCCCGGCCGGTGGTGCCCCGGGGCCGGACGGAGCTGACTCCTGCGGATCGGGCTCGAGGGTGATGAGCATGTCGACGTGATCCCCGATGCGCACCGCCCCGGTCTGAATGATGTCCGCGGCGGGCATTGAGATCGCGACTTCGCCCGGCTTCAGCTCATAGGCGAATCCGCTCTGGCCCGAGGTGTCGGCGAGCTGCTGCTTCAAGAGGACTTCGCCGAGGTGGACGTGTTCCGTGGTCATCTTGCCAATCGCATCGCTCGTTTCGGTCACTGCTCCCGGTGGCACCGAGCTAATGAGCATTTCCTTGGTCCCCAGAATCGGTGGCGTGAGGACGCTGTCGCCGGGGATCTCCTGCAGGGCGACCACCACTAACGCCGTTGGCGGACGATACTGCCGGGCGTCCTGAGCCACCCGATACACTCCGATGCCAGCCGCGCCGGCCAGCACGAATCCCAATAGAATCAACAAAACGCCGCCACGACGCCCCATGCTGAACCCACCTCCTCGGATTCCTAACGGAGAGCGAGTCCGGGCGGCATGCCCGGACTCGCTCGATCACCTGAACCTTGCCGACTGAGTTATTAGGATCCGTTCTTCAGGTTCGACGAGATACCCGCAAAGGTGGTGTTGATCTGGCCGCGCAGGCCGGCCAGCGCCGCCACCAGCATGATCGCGACCACCGCGATGATCAACGCGTACTCGACCAGACCCTGCCCTTTCTCGCTCGTCAGCGCGTTCGAAACCTTAAGGTACCACGCGGTCACGGTATCGATCATAGTCGCCACTGTCGTCTCCTTGCTCATTCGTCTGTTTCAAAATAGATCGTGTCGCGAAAATCGCGAGATGATGTCGGTTAGCTTCCACTAATGTTGGCCATCTGGGCGCTGCTGTTGCCGAAGCTGGTGATCAGAGCCGTCCTGTATCCATATAAAGCCCCAGCCAACATCACCGCGACGACCCCGATGATCAGCGCATACTCGACGAGTCCTTGACCACGCGGCTCGTCGAGCGCGTTCATCACGCGGACGTAATAAGCCGTCGCGCGGTCCCAGATCGAATGCACGTTCCGCATCCCCCCTTTCACTCCAGAGTCTTCTGCCGTTACCATCGATTGAAGCGTTCCTTCGCGCGTTCGCGGGAAGTGGACGTAGCAGACCTGGCTGACGCCAGCGCGGCATTGGGAAGCCCGTCCCGCCTCGGGCGCGTTACCTACTCCACGCCCATTTGCCCCGACCAGAACCTTCGCATCCATGCCTCTGGTCTCCTTGTCGGTGTCGCTCTTGCCGCTGAATCAAGCCTACGGCCCACCTTGTCGAGCAACAATAGGAAGCGAGTCCTAGAGACTGTAGGACAGCGGTACCACTCTGTCGTAAGCCCCGCCCCTCGACGCCGTAGGAGAATCTTCTTAAGCACATCGGGACCGTCGGGGGATGCCTGGTCCGTTCGGGGATCCTTAGCCTGAAGGGTGAAGATCGCTCAATCGGAGGACAAAATTGGCTGCGCACGTGGAAAGCCGACGGGCCGAGCGCCCGGATCTCGATCGAGCCGGGACGGAACCCGGCGATTCGCGACGGAGCGCCCTGGTGCCCGGCGCGGCCGCGGCTCTCTTCGTGATGCTTGCTCTGATTTCCTGCGTTGGCCGCGCGAACGTGCTACTCAATAGTGATGGCGATCTGGCCCGCCACCTGCGCGTCGGGTCCTATATCCTCGCGCGGCACGCCCTCTTCTATCAGGACGTGTTCTCCTACACGATGCTGGGGAAGCCATTCGTGCCGTACGAGTGGCTCAGCGAAGTGTTGTACACCGTTGCCAATCTGGCCGGAGGGTTGGCGGGCGTCGCCGTCCTGGCGTCGCTCGTGATCGCCGCGACCTACGCCCTGGTCACGGGATTCCTGGTCGCCCGGTCGGTCGACCCGCTCCTCGCGTTTTCCGTCGGCGCCCTCGCCGCTGCCAGCGGAGCACTGCACTGGCTCGCCCGTCCGCACCTGTTCTCCGCGCTCGGCGCCATCCTGACCTTGATCGTCCTGGATAACCCGAGCCGACGGCGACTCTGGCCAATCGTGCCGATCTTCATCCTCTGGGCGAACTTGCACGGTGGTTTCCTTTTCGGCCTGGTCCTGATCGGTGTCTACGTGGTCGGCGATCTCGCGGAGGTCTGGCTTGCCCGAGGACCGGCGCGCGACCCGTGGCGGCAGCGCGCCAGCTTTCACCTCAAAGCCCTTGGCCTGGCATTGGCCTCGTGCCTGGTGAATCCAAGCGGTCTCGGGCTCTTCTCGCACGTGACCGGGTATCTCGGTCAACGCTACCTCGTCGATCACACCCAGGAATACGCCTCCCCCAATTTTCATCTCTTCTCGACCCAGATCTTCATCGGGGTGCTCCTGCTCACCATTGCTACCTTCGCGCTGGGAAAACAGCGGCCGTCGCTTCCCCGGCTCTTGCTGGTCGGCGTGGATCTGGCCTTCGCGCTCTATTCGGTCCGCAACATCCCGCTCTTCGCGGTGACCGCGCTGCCGCTCGTCGCGCTGGAGCTCGATCCAACCTGGCGAGAATTGCTGACCGCGCCGAATCTCCTGGCGAAGCCCGTTCGCGCGATGAGCGAGCGATTCGCCAGGGGAGAGCGACACGGGGGTAACTGGGGATGGCCGGTGGCGATCAGCCTGTTTCTTGCGTTCGCGGCCGCCTCGCACGGCACCGTCGCCGGGGTCTCGGTGATCGATGCGCGGTTTCTGGCGACGCGATTCCCGGTCGCGGCGGTCCAGCGGGCAAGAGCCGCCGGCCTCGCGGGCCGAATGTACAACGAGTTCACCTGGGGCGGCTACATCCTCTACGCCTGGCCCGAGCAGAAGGTCTTCATCGACGGACAGACCGACTTCTACGGCGCGGCGCTGACCGAGACCTACGACCAGATCGCCGATCTCGACCCGGGTTGGCGCGATGCCCTGCGGAAGTGGAACGTCTCGCTGGTCATCATCCCCACCGACTCTCGATTGGCCGACGAGCTGGAGCACGACCCGGGCTGGTCGGTGTGGTATCGAGATCAGACCGCGGTGATTCTACAGCGGAACGGTTAGGCGAACCCGGGTGCCCTGTCCGGGCTCGCTCTCGACCTCGAGGGCCGCATCGAGCGCGCCAGCTTCGATGAGGAGGTCGGTGAGCCCGCCGGTTGTTTCCTGGCGGGCCCTGGCCAGGGCGGCCGCGGCGTCGAATCCGGCGCCGTCGTCGGAGACCGATACCGAAAGGTGGTCGCCCCGGTCCTCGACCCCAACCGCGATGCGAGTGGCCTTCGCGTAGCGGAGCGCGTTTCGCAGCGCTTCCTGGACGACGCGGTAGGCTCCAATCTCGACCGGATGCGGAAAACGGCGATCCAACCCGAGAACGGTCAGATCGATCGAGGGCGCGGGAGCCGACGCCCCCGAGGCAGGATCGGGGCGCCCGCGCTCCGCCGGTCCGAGGCGCTCGACGAGCTGAAGGTAGCGCCGAATGGTTGGCACGAGGCCAAGGTCGTCGAGAACCTGGGGCTGAAGCTCGAAAATCAATAGCCGTGTGGATTGCAGCCTATCCGCCAATGCCTCGCGCAAGAGCGTCAATTCCTCGCGAGCCCGTGCCTGGTCGACTTCAACCGTGCGCTCGCAAATTTGGGCGCGCATGACGAGGCTGGCCAGAAGCTGGGCGGTGAAGGCGTGGAGCTGGCGCGCGAGCGCGCGGCGCTCGACCTCCCGCCCGGCGATGACCGCGCGCGCCAGGTCCGGCGCGGACAGTGGCCCGGCAGGGACCGGTTCGGTCTCGGCCGGGGCAATCGAGGCAACCGCGGTGAGAGCTTGATCGAACGAGGCAATCGAGCGTTGCAGCACCTTCTGCTTGAACTGCAACTGCTCGAGGCGGCTCTGCATCATGTACAGCCGCATGCTCGATTCCTGAGCGATGCTGTACATCTGCCGGATGTCCGAGCGCGACATCTGCTCGAAATTACTCTCCAGCTCGCGCAGCTTACGGGAAATGTCGTTTCGCTCCGGCATGAGCCGGTCGATTTCCGCCCCGGTCTGCCGAAGGAGGTCGTCGATCTCGACGAGCTCGTCGTCGTGTTCCTGCCGTGACTGGCGGACGTCGGCGGCCAGTTGTTTCAGGTCGATCACCGCGGCCATCGCTTACAGCTCTTGCATCTTGATCCAACCCCGGCGCAGCGCGTACACCACGGCCTGGGTCCGGTCGTTGACCGCCAGCTTGCGCAGAATGGACGTGATGTGGTTCTTGACCGTCTGGTCGGAGATCTTGAGTGCCCGGGCGATCTCTTTGTTACTATTGCCGCGCGCGATGTAGTCGAGCACCTCGATCTCCCGAGCCGACAGCGGCACGAAGAGAGGCTCGATTTCTTGGCCCACCATGCTGAGATCGCGGAACTGCTTGAGCACCCGAGATGCAACCAGCGGGCGAGTGAGGACGCTTTCGTTGATCAAGTACTCGCCGGCGCTCGCCCGACGGATTCCTTCAAGCAGCTCGTCCGGCCGCACGTCCTTCAAGAAGAACGCCGCGGCTCCAACCTTGATCGCCTGGAAAAGCTGCTCCTCGTCATCATACGCCGTGAGCAGGATCACCGCGGTTCGGGGGAGGTGTAGCTTCACCGTTCGCGCGACTTCCATGCCGTCCCCGTTGGGCATGTGGACGTCGACCAGCACGACATCGGGCGCGAGCGCGCGCGCGAGCCCAATGGCCTGTTTTCCATCCGCCACCTCGGCGATCACCTCGATGTCCGGCTCGGCTTCGAGAATCCGACGGATGCCCTGACGGAAAATCGGATGATCGTCCGCGATCAGCACGCGTATCTTTTCCACTGCTCGGTCACCCCCCGTTCGTCACGTCTTGGTCGAGGCGCTTTCGATTGCCATGGCACCGCTAGAGGTCGCGCGCCAGCTCATTCACGGTCACGCTCAGCGACACTCGCGTTCCCGCTCCGACCTTGCTGTCGATCACCAGCTCGCCGCGAAGGAGGCGGGCGCGCTCGCTCATGCTGACCATGCCAAAGTGGGTTCCACTATGCCGCGACATCGACTGGTCGAAACCAATCCCATCGTCGGCGATCACCACCGTCAGAGCCCCGTTCTCGCGAGCGACCGATACGTCCACCGTGCTCGCCTGGCTGTGTTTCCGCACGTTCTGCAAAGCCTCTTGAATGATCCGAAAAACCCCCATCTCGACCTGGGTATTCACCCGCTCCAGCTCCGGGTCGATCGAGAGGTTCGCGGCGATGTGGGTGCGGTCCGAGAACCGTTGCAGATATCGACGCAACGTCACTGCCAATCCCAGCTCGGTGAACGACACCGGACTGAGGTCGTAGATGAACTGACGGACGTCGTCGAGCCCGCTCCGAAGTTCGTGCTCGATGTTTTCGAGCTCGGCCCCCAACTGCGATGGATTGCGATCGAGCATCCGCTTGCACCATTCGAGGCCGAAGACGGCGTTCGCGAGCACTTGCGCCGGACCATCGTGGACATCCCGAGCGAGACGGCGGCGCTCGTCCTCGTGCGTCTGCAGCATCTGCACCTCGGCAAGCGCGGTCACATCGGTGACCCCGCCGCCTTCCGAGAGGTCGCCGGCGAGGTAGCCTGCCGTGAGCTCGGCATGGCGCGCGACTGCCTGAATCTTTCGCGCGGCCGATGCTTCCTGAACCAGGCGCTCGGCCAGCCACTCCTGCTGCTGTCGCAGCGGTGGGATCAGGTCTTCGAGATCCACAAGATCCAGCACCTGCCGGGAGTTGAGCGACTCGAGAGGGGCCGTCCGCAGAACTCCCACCTGGTGGGTGACGGTCTGCAACTGATTCTCCACGTCCCGCAAGCGCGAAAGATGCTCGCGGTGCGCCTCGCGGATCTGCTCGTAAAGCTTGAAAAGCGCCGCGACGTGTTCCTGAGCCAGCGCCCGCGCCGTGCCGAGCGCCGAGAACACGACGTCGAGCGCAGCCTGGGACGAAGCGTCGTCGGCCACTCTCGTCACCCCAGCATCCCGCGCGTCAACCGCCAGCGCATCAACGGGCCGGTTCCCAGCCACCGATAGCCTTAAACCGTAGGGCATCCTAGCGGCCCTCGGCCGCTTTGTCAATGGGGCGTTCGGCCGGGGTTATGACACGCCGGGCGATATCGCCGCGTCGACCTCACTCTGGATCGCGCTCAGCAGTGCCCCGCGCTCGATCTGGCTCTGTCGTCCGGTGACCATGTTACGTACGATCACCTCGCCACGGCTCACCTCGTCGGGGCCGGCGATGATGGCCACCGGGACGTTCTTTCGACTGGCGTAGCGCAACTGGTGAGCGAGCTTGCCCGGTTCCAGGTAGACTTCCGTGTTGATGCCCGCCGCCCGCAAACTGGCCGCCACGTCGAGCGATGCCCCGAGGAGCGACGGCTCGAACACCGTGACCAGAACCCGCGCGACGGTACTGCCAACTTCCTTCGGTGCCAGGCCAAGCTCGTCGATCACGTCGATCAGTCGATCGAGCCCCAATGAGATACCAACCGCGGGAAACTCCACCGATCCCAGGCGCCCCACCAGGTGATCGTACCGACCGCCGCCGCAAACGCTGCCGATGCGGGGCTGTTCGACGACCACCTCGAAGATCGGGCCGGTGTAATAGTCGAGGCCGCGCACCAGGTGCGGGTCGATCCGGTAGAACTCGGGCGGAACCTCGGAGAGTCCGAGGTATTCGATAACCTGCTCGAGCTCGCGGATCCCCTCGATCGCGAGCGGCTCGTCAGGCAAGCGCTCCGCGAGGGCGCCCAATGTCTCGGTATTGGTCGGCCGCGCCTCGAACAGATCGTACAATCGATCGATGAGGTCCGGCGGGAAGCCGGCCTCCCGCAGCTCGGATCGCACCCCTTCCGGTCCGATCTTGTCCCATTTGTCGATCGCGCGCCAGACGAGCGCCGCCTGATCGTCCGGGAGCCCGAGCTTCGCCGCCACTCCATGCAGGAGCTTTCGATCGTTGATCAGGATGTGAAAGTGGCCAAATCCGAGCTGGCGGAGCGACTGGTAGGCGACGGTCATCACCTCGACGTCGGCCAGCAGGCTCGTGCTGCCGACGATGTCCACGTCACACTGGTAGAACTCGCGGTAGCGCCCCTTCTGAGGACGCTCGGCCCGCCAAACCGGGGCGATCTGGTAGCGCTTGAACGGCTTGACCAGCTCGGGATACATCGACACGACGCGCGCCAGGGGAACCGTGAGGTCGTAGCGCAAGCCAACGTTCCGGCCGCCGCGGTCCTCGAAGCGGTAGATCAGCTTATCCGCCTCTTCCCCGAACTTCCCTTCCAACGTCTCGGCATACTCGATGGCCGGGGTCTGGAGCGGCTCGAAGCCAAACCGCTCGAACCCGCGACGCAGCTCGTCGATCACGTGGTGCCGCAGGATCATCCGGCTCGGAAGAAAGTCGCGCATGCCTTTGAGCACCTGCGGCGTCGCCTTCATCGTCCTCACAACTCCCCTGAGATCTGCTCCACGGTCAAGACCGCATCGATCTTCGTCGTGAATCGAGGCCGCCCCGACCGGCGGTTCTTTCGATGGCGGAACGCCGAAATTATACCACGGGGATGGCCACCGCCCGTGGGGTATGGTAGCATAGCGCTCATGCTGCTGCGAATCGTGGACGACCTTCAGATCGCGCGGGCGACTGTTCTCCGACGTGAGCCCGCCGAGAACCTCGCGCTACCAGCGCCGGTCCGCGACCGGATCCGCGAGGTCTTTGGCGTCGACCTGAGCGCCGACCTGGCGGTCGCCAAAATCATCGCGGACGTCCGAGCGAACGGTGACGCCGCCTTGCGGCGCTTTGGCCTGGCGTTCGACGGGCAGAGCATCGATTCGCTCGAAGTCTCGACCAGTGCGATCGACCAGGCGTGGCGGACGCTGCCGACGGCCGGGCAAGATGCGCTGGCGCTGGCAGCCGACCGCATTCGACGGTTTCACGAGCGATCGCTGCCCCGTACCTGGCTCGACTTCGACGAGGACAGCGCGTTCGGGCAGGTCTTTCGGGCGATCGATCGAGTTGGCATCTACGCCCCGGGTGGGCGCGCGGTCTACCCGTCGACAGTCCTGATGACCGCCATCCCGGCCCGGGT
>JBOGTX010000948.1:0-5140 GCA_050695695.1 Chloroflexota bacterium | reverse complement strand
GCTCAAGGCGGCGCTGGAGATCGGCCAACGGCTGGTGCTGGAAGAGACCGCGGTTCGCGACAAGATCACCTCGCCCGAGGATCTGGTCCGGCTCGTTCATCTGGAGATGAGCGTGCTTGAACAGGAGCAGCTCCGCGTCTTTCTGCTGGATACCAAGAATCGCGTGTCCGCCATTCGCACGCTCTACACCGGCACGCTCAATTCATCGACCGTCCGAGTCGCCGAGATCTTCAAAGCCGCGATTCGCGAGAACTGCGCGGCGATCGCGGTCGTCCACAATCATCCCTCCGGCGACCCAACCCCGTCGCCTGAGGACGTCCAGGTCACTCGGACGATCGTCGACGCCGGCAAGCTGCTCGACGTCGACGTCGTGGATCACGTGATCGTGGGAAGGGGTCAACCGGCCTTCGTGAGCCTTCGCGAGCGTGGACTCGGGTTCCGAGCATAGGAGAGGATCAGATGAAGTATTGCCCAAAATGCGCCAGTGAGCTGATCTCACGCGCCGAAGGCGGACGAGATCGCCTGGCGTGTTCATCCTGCGATTATGTTTTCTTCGGGGATTTCAGCATCGGCGTCGGCGGCGTGGTCATGCGCGACGGGAAAGCGTTGCTCATTCGACGCGGCCAGGAGCCGCGGCGCGGCTGGTGGCAAATTCCCGGCGGCTACTGCGAGCACGACGAGTCGATCCACGACGCGGTGGCGCGTGAAGTCATGGAGGAGGCCGGAATTCACGCGCGAGTTGAGAACGTGCTGGGGCTGCGTCACTCCCTCGGGGCGCCGAGCGCGAACGTCTACGTGATCTTTCGGCTGACCCCGCTGGACGGAGTGCCCCGCGCCGACGGCGAAGAGATCACCGGCGCGGGGTTCTTTTCGCTCGACGAGATCGCCGCTCTGGACAAGGTCCAGAGCCTTTCCAAGTGGGCGATCAACGCTGCGTTAGGTCGCTCGGATGGATTCGTGCAGGTTGGCGAGCCGGGTGACCTTGCGCGGCCGGGATATACCCTGTTTGGGCTACCGCCCGGGTAGCCCGGAGCTCGTCCCTTCCGCCCGTTGGATCGCGTCCCAGTTCTTCAGGCACTGGATGGTCGCGACGGCCGCCTTTTCGGAGAACGCCTGACCGCCCGGAAGCCGCACCGTCGCGGCGTCCAACGCGTCCGGCCGCCAGTGTGTCTCGAGCGAGACGAAGCCGGTGTAGCCGTCCCGGACGAGGGCGCGAAGCTGACCGGCGACGTCGATTGCCCCGTCCCCCAATGGCGTCAGCTTCGGTCTCCCCGCCGCCGCGTCGCGGCGCGCGTCCTTCAGGTGGACGTGGATCGTCAGATCGCGCACCTGCTGATAGCCATCGGGAAAGGGCCGCTCCCCCGACTCGTCGAAAAACGCGTTGCACGGATCCCAGAGCGCTTTGACTTCCGGCTGGCTCACCGCGCGGACGAATCGCGCCAGCTCGCTGCCGGTGCCGATCATGCAGGCGTATTCATTCTCGACCGCCAGAGTCGCGCCGAGCTGCCGCGCGACCGCAACCGGCTCGTGATACGATTCGATAAGTCGTTCCCACACCGCCGACGCCGGTCCCTTCTTCCAGAACGTGAAGGTCCGAATCACATTCGTTCCAAGGCGCTGGCCCACGTCGATCGCCCGGCGAAGAATCTCCAGGTGTTCCGCGCGCTCACCCGGATCGTCGATGTCGCACTTGTAAAACGGAGGTGCCACCGCGCAAACGACGAGTCCTGCCCGCTCGGTTTCTTCCCTAAGGCGGCGCACCGCCCCGACGTCGAGACGATCGATCCGGGTGTCCCAGATCGACCGAACCTCGAGCCCTTCGAGCGAAAACGCGCTGGCGACCTCCAGCACGTCGTCCAGGCTCTGGGAGATTTCGTCGGTGATCACGCTGCGACGGTACAATTAGGCCTCCTCTGCCAGAGATCCCTCGTCCTGGCGCATCGGAACTCCACGCTCGGCAAGGTATTGCTTCGCGTCGCGCACCCGGTACTCACCGTAGTGGAAGATCGACGCGACGAGAATGGCGTCGGCTTTGCCGACGGTCAGTGCATCGTAGAGGTGCTCCAGGGTCCCGGCGCCTCCGGAGGCGATCACCGGCACCGGCACCGCCCCCGACACAGCGGCGTTCAGCTCCAGGTCGTAGCCGGCGCGTGTGCCATCGGCATCCATCGAGGTGAGCAAAATCTCGCCCGCCCCGAGCGCCGCGGCCCGACGCGCCCAATCCACCGCGTCGACCCCGATCGGTCGGCGCCCCCCGTGGGTGTACACCATCCAGTGTGGCTCGGACGATTCACGTACCCGGCGCGCGTCGATCGCCACGACGATGCACTGGCTGCCAAACTGATCGGCGGCCTGGCGCACCAGATTCGGATTCGTCACCGCGGCGGTATTGAGCGATACCTTGTCCGCGCCGGCCTTCAGCATCCGCCGAACGTCTTCGACGGTCCGGATACCGCCTCCGACGGTCAGGGGAATGAAGACTTGATCGGCGGTGCGTTCGACAACGTCGACCATCGTGTCTCGATGATCCGCGCTCGCGGTAATATCCAGGAAGACGAGCTCGTCCGCGCCCTCGTCGTTGTAGAACGCGGCCAGCTCGACCGGATCGCCGGCGTCGCGCAGCCGAACGAACTCGATCCCCTTGACCACTCGTCCGTCGGTCACGTCGAGGCAGGGAATGATCCGACGGGTCAGCACGCTCTCTCTCCTAGTCGCTCAGCGCCAGCGCGTCGGCCAGGTGAATCGCCCCGGTGTAAAGCGCGCGTCCGACGATCGCGCCCTCGACGCCAACCGCCCGCAGCCGTCGCAGGTGCTCCACGTCGGCCACGCCGCCTGATGCGATCACCGGCACCGGCACCGCCGCGACGATCTCGGCCGTCGCGCTATAATTCGGCTCGCTCAGTGTCCCGTCGCGCTCGATATCGGTGTAAATGACCCGGGTCGCGCCGTGGAGAACGACGTCCTGGGCGAGGCACTTCGCCTTCAGCTCGGACTGGTGCTGCCAACCGCGCGTCATGACCGTACCGTCCCTCGCGTCGATCGCCACCGCGACCTTCCCGGGCCAGCGCGCTCCGACGTTGAACATCAGCACCCGGTCCTCGACCGCGGCCGTGCCGAGGACGACGCGGCTCGCCCCCAGCCCGAGCAGCGCCTCGACCGCGTCGAGCGTTCGGAGGCCGCCGCCGACCTGCACCGGAATCTCGACAGCATGAATGATCTCGTCGATCGCTTTCAGGTTGCGGGGGACGCCGTGGTACGCACCGTCCAGGTCGACGACGTGAAGCAGCCGGGCCCCCTCGCCTTCCCAGCGCCGGGCCACCTCGGTCGGCCGGTCGGAAAACACCGTGACTTTCTGATAATCGCCCTGGTACAATCGCACGCAGCGGCCATCTTTCACGTCGATCGCGGGAATGATGAGCATGCTTCGATCACCTTGTCGTGTCTCTCGTGGTATCTCGCCATCCATTGTACAACAGGAGCGGCATGCCAGCTTCCAGCGCGCTCCTCGCCGACCTGTCACGGATCATTCCGCCGCGGCGCCTGCTGACCAGCCTTGAAGACTTGATCGTCCACGGCTACGACGGCACCTGGCTCGAGCGGGCGCCGGACGTCGTCATCGCGGCGGCGAGCGCCGACGAGATCGCGGCGGTGCTCCGGATCGCCGGCCGGCACCGCGTACCGGTCGTTCCGCGCGGTGGAGGATCGGGGCTCGCCGGCGGGTCGGTCCCTTTCCAGGGCGGCATCGTCCTCGGCACGACCTTGATGGGCGAGATCGTCGAGATCGATCGAGAGTCGCTGGTCGCCGTGGTGCAGCCGGGCGTGGTCAACGCGGCGCTCCAGGCGGCCGTGGAGCAGGTCGGCCTCTTCTATCCGCCCGATCCGGCCAGTCTCAACCAGGCGACGATCGGCGGCAACGTCGCCACCAGCGCCAGTGGACCGCGCTGCCTGAAGTATGGCGGCACGAAGGATTACGTCGTCGGACTACAGATCGTCCTTCCATCCGGGCAGATCCTTCGCCTGGGCGGCCACGCGCCACAGCCGAGCCCAGATCACAACCTCTTGCAGACTTTCATCGGATCGGAAGGCACCCTCGGCGTGATCGCCGAGGTGACGGTCCGCCTGCTGCCAAAAGCGGCAGCCCGTGGCACGGTGATGGCCACCTTCGCGCGGCTGGAGACGGCGGGCGACGCGGTCGGCCAGATCCTCGGCGCTGGCGTCGTTCCGCTCGCGCTGGAAATGATGGACCAGGCCACCCTGCGCTGTGTCGAGGACTATCTCCACGCCGGTCTGCCGGTGGAGAGCGAGGCGATGCTCCTGATCGACGTCGACGGGGACACCGAGTCGGTGGCCCAGCAGGTCGGGGTCGTCGCTCGGACCTGTCGCGAGGCCGGGGCGGCCATCGTCCGCCCGGCCGACTCGCCGGCCGATGCCGCTCGACTCTGGCGGGCGCGACGTTCGACGTCGTCGTCCTTCGGGAGGATTCGCCCGAACAAGCTGGGCGAAGACGTCTCGGTGCCCCGAGGGAGAATTCCGGCCATGGTCCGCGCCGTCCAGGAGATTTCCGAGCGGTATCACCTGCTGATCCCGCTCTTCGGCCACATCGGCGATGGCAACCTGCACCCGAACATCCTCTGCGATCTGCGCGATCGCGAGGAGATGTCGCGGGTCCGCGAAGCGGCTCGGGCGATCTTCCAGGCAGCGATCGAAAACCAGGGGGCAATCTCTGGCGAGCACGGCATCGGCCTGCTCAAGCGCGAGTTTCTCCCGAATAATCTCGACCCAAACGCGCTGGCGCTGATGCGAAAGATCAAGCAAGCCTTCGATCCGGAAGGGATCCTGAATCCGGGCAAAGTCTTGACCTGACGCGCGATGCGCTTTGCGGGTGCCGACCACGCGTGCTATCATGCCATGAGCCACCCCGGGCAATTAGCTCAGTTGGTTAGAGCACGCGGCTTACATCCGTGAGGTCGGGGGTTCGAATCCCTCATTGCCCACCCGATAATCTCACTTGGCCTCGGTATCCTGGTCGTGGGATGCTTGCTCGCCATCCTGGTCGCCGGCATCCTGCAGAACCTCCTGGTCGCGCCAGTTGCCCTGGCGCTTCACCGTGGGCAGCCGCTGACCGGCCCTGGTTCTATCT
>JBOGTX010000947.1:0-1869 GCA_050695695.1 Chloroflexota bacterium | reverse complement strand
GCGTAAGCGGTGCTCCGCCGGGTCCGGAGGCCCGGTCGGGGCAGCGTCGGAATCGCGCGCCGGCGTGGCGCCCATGGGCTCTCTCCCGCGTCGTCTCCTTCCTTCGTGGCACGAGCCACGCCAGGCTTGCAGACATCTTAGGGCACGGAGAAGGGACATTGGTCCGACGGCCATCCAGCCGGCTGTACGGGCGGCTTGTGAACCGCCCCGGTCCCCTCCCTGGGCGATTCACGAATCGCCCCTGCACCGGGTTGGTCCGTTGGTGGGCCAATCTTAACGCTCCGCGCCGTAGTACTTTCGGACCAGACAGGATTGTCGGCTTGACCCCGCGCCCAACGCCCTTTAGAGTGGTGCTCGGGAAGCCAACCGACCGACTTCTCTTCCCATTCGAGGCTGGAATGAATCGCGGAATCGCGGCGATCGGTGCGTTCGCTCCTCGGCTGCTGATCGGGCTCATCCTTGGCGCGAGTCTGCTGCCGCCCACGCCGGTCCGCGCCGCCGGCCCGTCGCCGGTCCTGGCGATGTATTACGCCTGGTACGACAACAACACCTGGGGAAGCGGCAAGCTCTCCGATCAGCCGGCGACGCCCTACGTTTCCGCCGATCGGGGGACGATCGAGCGTCAGGTGACCCAGGCCCAGAGCGCCGGCATTGACGGATTCGAGCCCGATTGGTGGGGGCCGGGCAACCCGACCGACTCGAACCTCCAGACGCTGCTCTCGGTCGCCGGGGCGCACGGCTTCAAGGTCACCGTCGACGTCGATATGAACTCTCCGTTCATCCACAATCCGGGCGACGTGACCAACGAGCTGAACTACCTGAAACGCTACTTCAGCGATCCCTCCTGGTTCCAGTTCAATGGCAAGCCGGTCGTCGTCTTCTACGGGAATCGCCAGTACGACGTGGGAAGCTGGGGCGCGATTCGCGGCCGGGTCGATCCCGGGCACGCGGACGTCTGGATCGGCGAAGGCGACATCTTTTCATATCTGAACGTTTTCGACGGTATCCATCCGTATTCGATCGCCTGGTCGCCGGATCCTGCCTCCCAGCTCGCCAGCTACGCCAGCCGCGCTCGCGCCTACCCTGGCAAGCTCTGGATGGCGACGGTGATGCCCGGCTACGACGACACCCGTCTGGGCCGGACGAATGGCTTCGCGGTCAACCGCCAGAACGGCGCCTATTACACCAGCGTCTGGAACGGCGCGATCGCCACCCAGCCCGACCTCATCTCGATCACCTCGTGGAACGAGTGGCTGGAAGGAACCCAGATCGAGCCGAGCCAGAGCTATGGGAATCTCTACCTGCAAATCACCAAACAGATGAGCGACCGCTACAAGGCGGACCCGGCCGCCGCGACCAACGGGCCGGCAACCTCGGCAAATGGCGCGTTCTTCACCCAGGCCGGCCAGGGGCAGGGCGGCTACTGGATCACCGACGCCAATGGCATGAGCTTTTACGACACGTTCCAGGCGCTGGGGGGAGTGGACGCGCTCGGCTACCCGAATTCGCAACGCTTCCAGCAGGGTGGCTTCACCTACCAGGCGACCCAGGGCGCGGTGCTCCAGTGGCGGCCGGAGTACGGTCGGGCGCTGATGGCCAATACCTTCGAGTGGTTCACCAACGCCGGGAAGGATGACTATCTGCTCCAGGTCGACGGCATCCCGGAGCCGATTCGCGACGATGGCTCGAATGGCAACTGGCAGGTCGCGAAGCAGACGCGCCTGAGCTGGCTGACCGACGATGCGATCAAGCAGAAGTATCTCTCGGCCGGCTCGCTGGACCAGGCGATCAACCTCTACGGCCTTCCCGAGTCGAAGCCGGAGCAGCACGGTCCGTTCATCGTCCAGCGCTTCCAGCGCATCGCCTTCC
>JBOGTX010000946.1:0-4018 GCA_050695695.1 Chloroflexota bacterium | reverse complement strand
CCATTGGAAATGGAGAGGGGCGGGGGGTGAGGCCACGTCCTGTCGCGGCGGTCGACACCGGCCGACGAGACCCAGCACCGCCAGCCGAATCCGGTCCAGACCAAGCGCCAGAAAGATGGCAACCGGGGCGAGCGCTCCAAAGAAGAGGCGCCACTGATCGGCCGCCTCGTTGATCTGCACCCAGCGAACCAGGCTCGCGAACACCAGCAGCGACCAGCTACCAAGGAGGAGGATCGCCAGGATCCGTCGCCCGTCCTCGGTCGTTCGAAACGCCGCAAGGCGACCGAACGCCGCCACGACCAATCCCCGGGACTGCCAGGCGCCGATCGCCAGCCCGATGGCGCAGAGGAGGGTGAACCCGTCGAGAACCTGATACACCCGGGCTGGATACAGCACGTTCGTCCAGCCGAAGATGCCCCAGAACGTCCCCCGTGCCTTGACCAGCGCCAGGAGGGCGGCGATCGGGTCGAGCGGCGCGTGGCGGATCATCGCGGCGTTCGCCGCGAGCATCGCCCGGTACCCGAGGGGGTCTCCGTAGAGCAGCTGATTGCGAACGAACCACCAGCCAGCCAGGAGGGCGGTGAGGACCGCGACGATGAGGGCGTGGCGCGGGGAGGATCGCGGCACCGACATGCGCATTTTCATGGGCGAGCGATGGTTTCCCTCATCCCCTACCCCTTCTCGTCTACCCCCCTCGCCCCCTTCTCCAGGGGGAGCCTTCAGCCGCGGGGGAAGGGTCTCAAGAGGATCACCCTGCCGCGACCCCTCTCCCGCGGCTGGGAGAGGGGGTAGGGGATGAGGGAAACCCAACACGACAGCAACGAGAGGTAGCAGCAGAATTCCGTCGGTCTTGGCGAGCAGGGCGCTCGCCAGCGCCACGCCCAGACCAACGGCGAGCCGGGTCGAGCCGCCGCGCATGATCCAGCGGACCAGACACCAGAGGACGAGCGTCGCCCCCATCGCGATCGCGCTGTCGTTGTTGACGACGCCCGAGATGAAGGCGAGCTCGGGATTAAAGGCCACCAGTCCGGCGCCCAGGATGGCGACGAGGCCGGCGCCCGGCCAGATCTCCCGGGCGATCAGATAGGTGAAGAGGACGGTCAGGCCGCCCAGCAGCAGGCCAGCCAGCCGCGCCAGGTGAAGCCCGAGGACGTCGCCACGATAGGGGAACCGCTCGGCCAGCGAGTGCCCGTAAAAGTTCCGGTTCGCGGCGTCGGCAGTCGATCTCTGAAAGCTGACGAACGGGTTCTGGCGTGAAAAGGTCGGCGCGAGCGCCGGAGCGGGCGAGAGGTGATAGAGCGTGGCGCCGATCAGGTAATACAGTGGCGGCTGGCTCCCCTCCTGGCCGGCCGGAAAATTGGCCGGCGGCTGCTGGACCGGCAACGTGTGCCGGGCTTCGATGAAGCGCAGCACCGCGACGTGGGAGGTTTCATCGGGGGCTTCGAGGAGGGGAACCGTCAGGTTGAACGCCAGGTTGACCGCCGCGAACCCGAGCAGGATCGGGAGCACCGGACCGAGAGCCCGCCACCGTGAGCCCTTGCCGAGCGCGCGATCCAACCGGTACTCCTCTTTCGACGATGCGGCCCCGCAAGGTTATAGCACACCGGCGGATTCGTGTCAGCCAGTCGGACCGAGCGGGAGGCGAACCGTGACCAGCGGGTAGCTGTTCGCAGCGCCGACCGAGAGGCGCTGGCCGGTGCTCAAGGCGTAGAGTCCCACCTCGAGTTGGTAGTCACCGGGGGGAACGCCGGCCAGCGCAAGCTGGTGAACGTCGAACGCACGGTCGCCAGTTTGCCAGGTGCTGGTTGGGAACCGGCCGTCGAGTGGCTGAGCGTCGTTCTGAGCGACGATGTGGCCGCTCGCGGTCGCCAGGTGAACGAAGACGGTGTAATCGGTGGCTGGCGGCGCTTGCGCGCTCCAGAGAAGGCCAACCTGGAGACTCGAACCGGTCGCCTCGACTTGCCAGCCCGCGAGGCGGATCTGGCCGCCAAACGACGCGTTCGCCGCTTGCAGGTCGGATGGTGCCTGGACCGGCGGGGGAATGCTGATCGGACCGAGGCGAACGCTGGTCGGGGCGTTCGGGCCGGCGGGATCTCCCAGGCGAATCGGCTGGATACCGGGCCGCTGGTATCTCCCGAATTCGATCCAGTACCGCCCCGGCGCGAGACCTGCTGGCGGCGTGAGGGAGAAGCGGCTCAGCACGTCATCGCCGCGGACCCAGGTGGTGGTCGGCATGGGAGCCTCGTCGTCGCCGTCGTCGAACCGGCTGTCATCATCGACCAGGTGGGCAAAAGCCGATTCGAGGTCAGGGCGCGGCGGCGACTGACCGACTTCCCAGAGGACGTCGACCTCGAACGGAACGTTGGGACGAATCTGCCGCGGCGCCTGAAAGCCAAGGATCACTCCCTGGTCGGCCGTCTTCACGTCGACGCTTCGCCAGGGAGACGGCAAGGCCAGTCCGATCGGGCGCGCGCCAAACTCGCGATAGCCCCCGGACAGCGCGTCGAGGCGAGATAGCGGGCCGTCCTTACCTTGCCAGGGGACCAGAAGCTCGTCCAGTCGCGCGACGCTGTTCGGCTCCACGAAGTAGGTCGCGCTCCCCCGATCCGGAAAGACGAGGGTTCGGTCGGCGTTCAGGTAGTTGAACGTCGCGCCGTTGGCCAGCGATGCCATGACCGTGGGCGTCGTGTCGACACCCACCAGATCGCCCTCCGACAGAATGTAGACCCGATCGGTGGCGGTCGCCGCGCGCGCGGCCGTCGCCGCGACGAGCGACGCGGCGAGCGGCACCCCGAAATAGGTTCCGGCCGGGTGGGCTGGCACGAAGGCAAGCAACAGCGCGAACGTCCGAAGCTGGGCCGCCAGCGCGCCGACCGCGAGCGCCCCGGCGATGGTCGAGGTCGCCTGGCCAACCCACGCTCGGGCGCCCCTGGAAACGATTGGCAGGAGCGTCGGCAAATCGGCCAGCCAGTCGACGGCGATGGCGACCAGGATGAACTGAGTGGGAACGGTTCCGAGAAAGTGGTGGATGAACACCTGGACCGGACGATCGACCGCGGCGGCGGCCGGGGTGACCCACCAGAGCAGGATGAGCAGCTCGGGCGTCAGAATCCCGCGCTCGCGTCGGGTCCAGTCGCGAACGGTCCGCGCGAGCGCGACGCCGGCGCCGAGAAAGAGCCCGAGGCGAAGGAGCGATCCAACCAGTGAGTTCAGGTCACCCGCCGTACTGACCGTGCCGGCTGGCCCGGCCAGGAAGTCGAACGCGTCGGTTCCGACCAGCTGCACGATGAACGAGAAAGGCGAAAGGTCAAGGGTGCGCGGGTGTCCGGAGGCAGCGGTGAGATCGACGAGGATCACCCCGAAGGTCGGCAGCTCGAGCGCGACCGCGCCAGCAAGCGCGGCCAGGCCGAGCAGCGACTCGACCAGCGCCCGCCCCCGGCGGGTTCGGGGGACGACGACCTGGACCAGCGCCGGCACCAGCGCCAGCGGCCAGGCGCTCAGGTTCAGCGAGCCCATCACCGCGACGGCGAGCCAGCTCCACCCCAAACCGGGTCGGACCGTCTTCGCATCGAGGGCACGCAGCAGTCCCCAGAGGGCGACGACCGCCAGGGGCGTCAGCAGGTCGTTCGGCCAGATCTTGCGCGAGAAGACGATCGACCAGCTACTGCCCGCGAAAAACACCGCGGTCAGCAGCGCCACCCGGACGTTGAAGGCGCGCAGGACGATGACGTAGGAGAATCCCACCGCCAGGGCGTTCGCCAGACCGATCGCCAGGACGACGGCGCGCGGATCCTGACCGATCGCCAGGACCGCGGCGACGAAGTAGTAGAAGAGCGGTCCCTGGGCGGCGCCGCTGAGCGAGCTGCCCTGCCCCTGGGTGAGCAGCACGTGCTGGTGTAAGATAGTGACCGCGTGAAGCACGGCGAGCGACTCGTCGAGCTTGTACTCGGCGATCCCGGGTTGGATCATTCGGGGAACGGCGGCCAGCGCGGCGAATGCCAACGCCGGCGCCCAGACC
>JBOGTX010000945.1:0-2218 GCA_050695695.1 Chloroflexota bacterium | reverse complement strand
GACGGTCGTCGGGCCGTTGGTCGCCCGATCGATCACGCCGGTCGCAAGCGCGGGACGACCTCCTCGGCCAGCAAGCGCAAGCTGGTGGGATTGTTCTGCCAGGCGGCGATGAAGTATTGGGCGCCAGCGTCGATCAACTGTTGATAGACCGGAATGACCTGGTCCGGCGTTCCCACCACCATCGCGGCGCGCGCGTGCTGCACCATGAACGTCGGATAGGCGTCGGCCAGGGCACGCGCCGCTTCGGGCGTGCGCCCAACCACCGGAATCGTATAGTAGCTACGCAGAACCGATTCGCTTGGGCGACCTATGTCCTGGCAATGTTGGCGCAAGATCGCGAACCTCGCCCGGGCCGCCTCGACCCCGACGACCTGGCCGGTTGGATCCGACGCGCCGAAGTTGGCGACGTCGGCGTACCGCGCGACCTGGCGCAGCGTTGCCGCCCCACCCCCGCCGATCAGCAGTGGCACCCGAGGGCGCTGGATCGGCGGACACGCCAGCGCCAGGCCGTCGATCCGGTAGCGCGGGCTCGCGAAGTGGAAGCGCTCGCCACTCCAGAGGCCGCGCACGATCTCGACGGTATCGGCCAGCGCGCGTTGGCGCTCCGGTACGCGAGGAAACGGGATGCCCAGCTCCGCGAACTCGGCGGGATCCCAGCCGATACCCAGGCCAAGCACCAGTCGTCCGCCGCTGTCGCGGTCGACGTCGGCCGCCAATCGGGCCAGGAGCACCGGCGAGCGGTAATAGACGCAGCTGACCAGGACGCCAAGGCGTACCCGACGGGTGACGGTGGCCAGGGTTGCCAGCCGAGTCCAGCCATCCTGGACCCGGGCCGGGTGGTCGAACGTCCAGCAACTGTCGAAGCCAAGGCCCTCGACCAACTGGACCCAGTCTCGCGCCGCCGGCCAGTCGTCCGGCGGAGATACGACGCCAAATCTCACCCGGGTCGCCCCTTCCTCGATCCAGGGGTGTGCCGGAATTGGCGTATGCCAGGGCTCGGTCATGCTCACCTCGCTCGCGGCGGACTCCGTGATCCCGCCGATTGTGGGCCGGCGCCCGGCCAGCCGTCAAGACCCACCCTGGTTCCTGGCACGCGGCATGCAGCGATTCGAGTGAACCCTCGTGTCGCTGGCTAGCGAGACGCGCGGCCGAGCACCGCTCGTGAAATCGGCGAGGGCGTTGGAGGGCTGTCCGTGCGCTACGGGATTCTGATCGCCGCGATCGTTGCCTCGACGTTTTTTAGCGGGTTTCCTGCTTCCACGGCGCGGGCCGCGAGCTGCCAGTTCGTGCTCGGCTTCGCGACCCTGCATAGCCTGATTCCGGGGATCGTCGGTCAGTGCCTGGAGAACGAGCACCACAATCCGGTTAATGGCGACGCGCTTCAGGCGACGACCAACGGACTTCTCGTCTGGCGAAAGTCCGACAACTTCACCGCCTTCACCGACGGCTTCCGTTCCTGGGTCAACGGACCGTTTGGCGTGCAGACGCGCCTGAATAGTCAGCGCTTTTCCTGGGAGCAGAACCCGGATCGGCTGGCGATCGTGCCACCCCCGGCGGCCGGCCAGCAGTGTCACACCGCCGGACTATCCTTGCGCTCGAGCGGGGTCGAGGCCGGCGCTGGAAATTTCGTCGGGACCTTCGTCTTCACGAATGACCTCAGCGTACCGTGCACCTTTTTCGGTTTCGTCGGCGCCCAGAGGCTCGACAGCCAGAATAACCCCTTGCCGACCCGGGTCGTGCGCGGTGGCACCTACGTGAGCAATCTGCCCGGCCCCAGCGTCGTCACCGTCCCGGCCGGCGGGACGGCGACCTTCAAGATGCACTGGGAGGACGTGCCGGTCGGAAACGAGACGACCTGCGTGACGTCGAGCCAGTTGGCGGTCACGCCACCCAACGAGTTCGTTCCGTTGATCGTTCCCATCCAGATCACGGCGTGTGGCGGCGGGGAACTCGACGTCAGCGCGGTCCAGCCGCCCGTTTAGCGATATGATCAAGGCGTCGCAGATCCGCCGGGGAGGCTCCCCGGCGATGGCCGAAGGGGCTCGCCGTCAACGAGCAGCCGGGCCAGGAGACACCGCCCTCCCCCGCGAGGGGCACCGTGGCTCCAGCCAGACTGACCGGGCGAAGGGCCGGCGGGCCAGCGAGCTGATTCAGCAGTTTCTGCGGGTGCCGCCGGCCGACTAATGCTTATGATAATCGTTATTATCATAAGCTTAAG
>JBOGTX010000944.1:0-1720 GCA_050695695.1 Chloroflexota bacterium | reverse complement strand
CACCATGGGACGGTGAGAGGACGTTCACTGCGAAGGCGCGGCGCCTTGGACCACGAAAAACGCGAAACGACGCGAAAACGCACGAAAAGCTCCAGGGAAGAGGATCTCCGCTTTCGCGCTTTTTCGTGATCTTTCGTGCCATTCGTGGTCCAAACCGTCGCGGTACCGGTCTCCCGGTACCCAAAGTTCGGGCTGCTTCAAGTTGATGGAGATTCTCAGGGACGTACCCGATGAAAGTCACACCATGCCGACCGTGACCGTCAACGACATCAAGATCTATGACGAGATCCACGGCGAGGGCGAGCCGCTCGTGCTCATCGCCTGACTGGCGACCGACCTGACCCAGTCCGAGCGGATCATTCGCGAGCTCGCCAAACGAACGAAGGTCATCGCGTTCGATAACCGTGGGGTCGGGCGAACCGACAAGCCGGATCTCCCCTATTCGATCGACCTGATGGCCGACGACACCGCCGGGCTCCTCGCCGCGCTCGGGATCGAGCGCGCCCACGTTCTGGGCATCTCCATGGGCGGGCGCGTCGCGGTCGCCCTGGCGCTTCGCTATCCCGCGCGAGTTCGAAGCCTGATCCTCGTGTCGACATCGGTCAAACGAATTCCGATCAATTGGTGGCGCCGCCTGATATTTCTCATCCCTCGGATTCCCGTGCTGGGAACGCTGGGCGACAGGTATCCCCAGCCGTATTATGCCTTTGCCCGCCAGCGCGACGCCTCGCGCGCCTACGATGCCGCCGATCGGATCCACGAGGTCCGCGTGCCGACCCTGATCTTGCACGGGAAAAGCGATCGCGTTGCCCCCTATCGGCTAGCCGAGGAGATGCACGCCGGCATCCGCGGCTCGAAGCTGATCGCGTTCGACGGCGGCCACCTGTTCCCGTTTTTCCAGCAACCGCGATTTCTGAAGGCGGTCTTGGACTTCGTCGAGTCGCTGGCGGCAGGCTCGTCGAACGGCGGCTGATGCCCATGGGCCGGAGTGGTGAAGGTGCGTCGTTTCCCTGATCGCATCGTCGAGCTTCCCGAGGCGCGGGCACTGCGACTTCTCTCGCCAGATGGGCGGTTGCTTTTCGTCGCCCGCGTCGTTCGCACCTTCTCCTACGGGCTTCTGTCGGTGGTCCTGGTGCTCTACCTGGCCGCGATCGGCCTCGGCGACCAGCAGATCGGGCTGATCCTGACCGCGACGCTCGTCGGCGACGCGGTGGTGTCGCTGGCGATCACCGCGAACGCCGATCGGCTCGGTCGCCGCCGCATGCTGGTTCTCGCCGGCGGGCTGGTTGCCGCCACCGGCCTCGCCTTCGCGTTGTCCGGCAACCTGCTCCTCCTGACCATCGCCGCGGTCTTCGGGACGCTCAGCCCGAGTGGGGGCGAGGTCGGACCGGCTCAGCCGATCGCCCTGGCGGCACTCCCGCAAACGGTTCCGGATCGCTACCGGACGAATGCCTTTGCCTGGTACAACCTTGTCGGCTCGCTCGCCTCAGCGGTCGGCGCGCTGGCCGCTGGTCTCCTGGCCCAGGCGCTCCAGGTCAGCGGGGTCGCGCCGTTGGTGAGCTACCGCGCCGTCCTCGGGATCTACGGCGGCCTGGGTATCGTCCTGGCCCTGACGTTCACCCGGCTGTCGCCGGCCATTGAGGTCGCGACCGGCGAAGCGACGGACAACGCGAAGAAGCGCCGCTTCGGTCTTCACCGCTCGACTTCGGTGGTGCTGAGG
>JBOGTX010000943.1:0-1587 GCA_050695695.1 Chloroflexota bacterium | reverse complement strand
ACCGGAGGTGGAGAGGGGAGACCGGGGAGGCGCGCGCAGTGCATCCGTCCTTCCCCTCTCCATTTTCAGTGGAGAGGGGGCGAGGGAGTGAGGCCGCGTCCCCCGCTCCGGGCGTATACTTGATAGCAGAGGCAGCAACGTCGATGATGCCAGGTCATCCGCCATTGACGAATCCCGCGACGCGCCAGGTCGAGCGGGTCGCGCTCCACTACACGACCGTCGGCCAGGGGAAACCGGTCGTGCTTTTGCACGGCTGGGGTGGTCAGATCGCGAGCTTTGGCCCGATCCCGTCGATCCTCGGCGATCGCTTTCGCGTGGTCGCGGTCGATTTACCGGGCTTTGGCGCAACGCCCCTTCCGGGGGCCCCGTGGGGCACCGTGGACTACGCCGACTGCCTGGCATCTTTCCTGCGCCAATCTGGCCTGGCGCCGTGCACCCTGGTGGGGCACTCGTTTGGCGGAAAAGTCAGCCTCGCGCTCGCCGCGCGCGCCCCCGATCTGGTGAGCAAGCTGGTTTTGATCGATAGCGCCGGCATTCGACCGCCGCGCGGGCCAGGATACTATTCCCGGGTGTATCTGGTCAAGGGCGCGCGGAAGGTCCTGTCGCTTCCCGGAGCGCGGCTGGCACGAGAGCCGCTCATGCGCCGCCTCTACCGCGTCGCCGGAGGAAGTGACTACAACGCGGCAGTGGAGCCAATTTTGCGTGCGACGCTCGTCAGAGTGGTCAACGAGGATTTCCGCGACGTGTTGCCGTCGATTCAGGCGCCAACGCTGCTGATCTGGGGCGATCGGGACCAGGATACCCCGCTCTCCGATGGGCGCCTGATGGAACGCTTGATTCCCGATGCCGGCCTCGTCGTCTTCGAGGGGGCAGGCCACTTCGCCTACCTCGACCGAATGGATCAATTCTGTCGAGTCGTGGCCCACTTCGTCGAGCACTGATGACGCCGGTCGTCCCGTCGCTCCTGGCGCTCGTGGTCGTGGCGGCCTGGGCCCGTCCCCTCGGCTTGAACGGGCTCCGCGCCCTCCACATCTTGCAGCTCGAAGAGTACCAGAACGCTCGCTTCGGGCGTTGGCAGATTGCCCGCCCGCGCACGGTGGTGGATGCGCCGTGCGCCGCGACGGCGGGACTGGCGACGGCCGCGGTCGCGCTGCTGCCCTGGCCGATCTGGGTGATCGCGATCCCGGTCGCGGCCGGGGTTGGGCTGCGCCAGAGCCTTCGGATGAAGCGGCTCGAGGCGAAGAAGCCGCTTGTCTTGACCGCGCGTGCCAGCCGTCTGCTCGCGGGGTGGGGAATCTGCCTGATTCTCGTCGCGCTCGCGGTCTTTCTGGTCGCGCGGCCCCGGCTCGGCGACGCGCCGTCGACTCTGCTCGCACTCACCGTCGTTTGCCTATTTTGTTGGCCGCTCGCGTCGCTGGCGAACGTGCTGCTGTATCCGGTCGAGGCGGGATTCCGCCAGTTCTATCTTGCCTCGGCGCGCGGCGTTCTCCGCCGGTACCGGCCAGTCGTCGTCGGAGTGGCGGGGAGCTACGGCAAGACGAGCACGAAGGCGATCCTGGCGGGACTTATCTCCTCCCGGTACCCCGC
>JBOGTX010000942.1:0-3418 GCA_050695695.1 Chloroflexota bacterium | reverse complement strand
ACCGGAGGTGGAGAGGGGGAACAGGGGGGCGCGCTCTAGAACGACAGCGGCGGCTTCGGCTGGGCGGCCTCGGCATTCACCACCTGGATCAGCGCGCGGGTGTAACCGAGGGCGAACGAGTGCTGGCGCTCGCCGTCCGGGTCGGCCTCGGACTGTGGCACGTGATCGGGCAGGAACATACCTTCGTAGCCAAGCTCTTTGTACAGCTTCATCGCCTGGTAGAAGTCCACGTCGCCATTATCCGGGTAGACTTCCTCGAAGTTCAGATATCCCCCTTTGATGTTGCGGAAATGGACCATGAAGATCTTCTTCTCGGTGCCAAAGTAGCGGATGGCGTCCATCACCTCGGTCGCCGGGTTCTGGCACATCTCCGCGACCGTCCCCTGGCAGAAGTTCAGTCCGTTGTACCTGCTCGGGGCGATCGAGACGAACTTCTTAAGACCTTCGATGCTTCCCAGCACGCGGTGGATCCCGCGTAATCCGGTGTCGTGGGGGACGGCGGGATCGTGGGGGTGGCAGGCCAGGCGGACGCCAGCCTCCTCGGCGACCGGGACGACCCGTTCGAGAAAATAACCGATGATCTCCCACATCTTCTCGGGGGGCATCGGCCCGGCGTCGGTCAGGCTATCGTCGGTCCACTTGTCGATGTCGAAGTGGCTGTATTGCGCGCCGCCTCGCCCCGGAGTGCGCCCGGTGCGTGGAACGCCCAGCAGGTTCAGGTTGTACTTCAGGCAGGGGACGCCGGCCTCGCCGGCCGCGCGCACGTTTTGCTTGATGATGTCGATCTCGGCATCGCGCCCTGGCAGCCCGCGCATGATCGACGGAAACCGATGGTGCGACAGGAAGCTCGACTGCAAATCGAGGGTCAGCACGTCCATCGTCATGCCAAATCCGGCCAGCCGCTTTTGGAATGTCTTGATCGCCGGAACGCTCCAGGTACCGTCCTCGTTCTCGATGTTGGACGTCCTGGTCGAGTTGACCGCCAGGTGCTCGACGCCAAGCTGCGCGGCCCAGCTCAGCTTTCGGTCCGAGAAGTCGTTCAGTTGCTCGCCGATGTACATTCGCTGCGTCCTCCCTCATTTATGTGTCAAGGGTGCACATTAGATCGCGTACTTCTTGACGGTATCCGGGTTGAGCTCGATGCCGAGGCCCGGCCGATCCGGGAAGGGCGCCCACCGGCCATCCTTCGGCTGGGGAACCTCGGTGAAGAAAGCCCGATAGCCCTGCTCCTCGACGCCGAGGTATTCGACGATCCGCAGGTTAGGGGTGGCACAGCCAACGTGCAGGGAAACGATCGCGTAGGCATGCGGGGCGACCGGCAGGTTGAAGGCGTGGGCGAGGTGCGCCACTTTCAGCCACTCGGTCACGCCGCCAACCCGGCCAACGTCCGGCTGGACGATGTCGGCGCCGCCCCGCGCGATCAAGTCTTTGAAGCCATACTTGGTGTACTCGTGCTCGCCGGTCGCGATCGGAATCGCCGTCGCTCGGGCGATGGCGGCGAGTCCCTCGATGTCGTCGGCCAGCACCGGCTCCTCGAGCCAGCCGACCCGATACTGCTCGAACTCCCGCGCCATGGCGATCGCCTGCTTCGCGTAATAGCCGTTGTTCGCGTCGATCAGAATCTCCACGTCGTCGCCGACCGCCTTCCGGACCGCCGCCAGGCGGCGCACGTCCTCGCGCTCGGCCTTGCCGAAGTCCTTGCCGACCTTCATCTTCACCGATCGCATGCCGCGCGCGACGTAGCCGGTCTGTTCCTCGACCAGCTCGGTCTCGCTGAAGTTGGTCCAGCCGCCGCTTCCGTAGACCGGAACGCTGTCGCGATACTGACCGAGCAGCCGATAGAGGGGAAGCCCAAGCGCCTTCGCCTTCAGGTCCCAGAGGGCGATGTCGATCGACGAGATCGCGCAAAAGGCAATGCCCTTGCGCCCGTACCCGCGGACCCGCCAGAACATCGCCTCCCAGAGGCGCTCGATCTCGAACGGATCCTCGCCAATCAACAGATCCTGCAAGTTGTCGTGAATCACCGATCGGACGGCCGACGTCGCCGCGCCGAGTCCCAGGCCTTCAATCCCAGCGTCGGTGTGGATGTGAACGAACAGCGCGCCCCGGCTCCCAGTACTCGACCGCGGCGGAGGGATCGTCGCGTCCTGAATCGGACGAAAACCCGGGATCGCCAGCTGAGTCGTCGTGACGTTGGTGATTTTCACCGACCCTCCTCGTCGCGCGGCCACCAGCCGTCCCAGCAAGTCACAAGGTGGTGGTCGCCGTTCGCCTCGCAGCATATCACGCGCGTCAATCACGCGGCCTTGACGGAAATTGGGGCCACTGGTAGCATCCGGGCGACGTCGGACCAACCTTCGACCGACCCGATCGTCGCCACGGCCACCAGCCTCGGGGGAGATAGATGATGTCTGCTAACGCGGCCTCGATCGTCGACGCCTTTTTCGCCAACGCCGAGCGCGCTCCCGACAAGCCGTGCGTTCTCTTCGAGGGCCAGACAATCAGCTTCGCCCAACTACGACGGTCGGCCACGCGCTGGGCCGGCGCGCTCCAGGCCTGGGGGCTTCGTCGGGACGACCGGGTCGCGCTCTTCCTCGAGAACAGCCCGACGTTCGTCGCCGCCTACCTGGGCATCTACCTGGCCGGCGGTATCGTCGTCCTCGTCAACACCCAGTATCGCCAGGTGGAGCTGCGCCACATCTTGAACGACGCCGGCGTTCGGATCTGCGTCGCCGATCCACCACGGCGGGCCGAGCTCGATCGGGTGGTGGCCGACCTGGGCGCCCTGGAGGCGGTGATCGTCGCTGGTTCGCCGGAGGAGGTCCGGGCGGGCAGGTCGCCGACTGCTGACCACGATCGAGCGTCAGGGAGGCTCATCGCTCCCGGTTCGACGGCCGTCGAGCTCCCGAGCGAGCAGCTCCTGCGCGATGCTCCGGAGCCGCCAATCGAGCTTCCTCGGGCCGATGCGATCGCGCTGATCGGCTATACCTCCGGGACCACCGGCCGCTCCAAGGGGGCCATGCTGACCCACCGCAACCTCGCGGCGAACTGCGCGGCGGTGACCAGCGCCTGGCGCTGGACGTCCGATGATCGGCTGCTGCTGACGCTGCCACTGTTTCACGCCCACGGACTCGGGGTGGGCCTGCACGGCACGTTGCTGGTTGGGAGCACCGCGGATCTGCGGCGCCGCTTCGACGCCGCCGCGGTGTACGACGCGCTGTGGGAAGGCAAGACGACGATGTTCTTCGGCGTGCCGACGATGTACACGCGCTTGCTCGCCGAGGCCCGGCAGCGGGATCGCCGGCCGCCGCCAATTCGGCTCTACGTCTCGGGATCGGCTCCGCTCAGCGCGCGAGCGTTCGCCGAGTTCGAGCAGCTTTTCGGTCAGCCAATCCTCGAGCGCTACGGCATGACCGAA
>JBOGTX010000941.1:0-11403 GCA_050695695.1 Chloroflexota bacterium | reverse complement strand
GGGGATCATCCAGGCGATCACCAACGAGAGAACGCTTTCGGGCGCGTCGATCGAGGGCTTGAAGACAGCGGTCGCCGAGTTCAAGCAGACGGTGCCGTTCTAGAACTTCCAGAGCGAGGACGGGGCGATGCCTAGCACACGCGAGTTCCGGCGGAGAATCCGAAGCGTCAAGAACACCAGCCAGATCACCCGGGCCATGGAAATGGTGTCGGCGGTGAAGATGCGACGCGCTCAGGAGGCCGTTGGGGCCAGCCGCCCATACGCGGAGAAGATGGCCGAGCTGGTCGGTGGCCTGGTCCGGGTCACCGCCAACGAGGACGAGACCGATCCGCTGCTGACCCAGCGTCCGGTGAACCGGGTCGGCTTGATCGTGATCACCGGTGATCGTGGACTCTGCGGCGCGCTGAATACAAACGTGATCCGACGCGCGGCGCGATTCATCGTCGACCAGACGGCCCCGGTTCAAACGATGGCCATTGGCAAGAAGGGACGCGATTGGCTGCTCCGTCACAGCGGGGACCTGATTTCCGAGGTGAGCGGCCTGCCGGAGCGCCCCACCCTGCTTCAGGTCGCGCCCATCACCACGCTGGCGATCGACGGGTACCGCGAAGGACGCTTCGACCGCGTCGACGTCATCTACAGCCGCTTCGTGACGACGACGCGCCAGGAGCCAGCTCAACAGCAGATTCTGCCAGTCGTTCCTCCGGAGTCGGCGAGCCGGCCGGTCGATTTCATCTTCGAACCGGATCCGGCGACCGTGCTGTCGAAGCTGTTGCCACGGTACGTCGAAGTCGAAGTCTACCAGGCGGTGCTCGAGACCGCCGCGAGCGAGCACAGCGCGCGTATGATCGCGATGCACAACGCGACCCAGAACGCCCGAGAAGTCGTTCGCGAATTGACGTTGAGCTACAACAAGGCGCGACAGGATAGCATCACGAAAGAGATTCTCGAGATCGCGGCCGGCGCGGAAGCACTCAAGGCTTCTTAGACGTACTTTGATGAATTTGCCGCGGCGAGTCCCTGGTCGATCGATTGATGGAAGAATTTGAATGCTGACCAGGAGCGGCGCCTACGTCGCTCCTCGGTCCCCACGGGAGGTGAGGAATGGCCGTCGAGACCAAGACTGAAGGAAAAGTCGTGCAGGTCATCGGGCCGGTCGTGGACATCGAGTTTCCGCCTGGCCGGTTGCCGAGCCTTTTGAATGCCGTGCTCGTCGACAAAGCGAGCGGGCCGATTGTCGTCGAAGTCGAGCAGCACATGGGAAACAACTGGGTGCGCTGCGTGGCGATGGACTCGACCGACGGCCTGCGTCGCGGCGCCCTGGCGACCGACACCGGCGCGTCAATCCAGGTGCCAGTCGGGCCGGCGACGCTCGGCCGCATGTTCAACGTGCTTGGCCAGCCCATCGATGGCAAGGGACCGGTCAACGCCGAGGTTCATTTTCCGATTCATCGTGCCGCCCCGTCTTTTGAAGAGCAGAGCACCGAATCTCAGGTGTTCGAAACCGGGTTGAAGGTTATCGACCTGGTCGCGACGTTCACCCGTGGTGGCAAGACTGGTATTTACGGCGGCGCCGGTACCGGTAAGACGGTCATCATCCAGGAGTTGATTCGAAACATCGCCGCCGAGTACGGTGGATTTAGCGTGTTCGCCGGCGTTGGCGAGCGGTCGCGCGAAGGAAACGACCTCTGGCACGAAATGACTGCCTCGGGTGTCATGAGCAACACCGTGATGGTGTTCGGTCAAATGAACGAGCCCCCCGGGGTGCGGCTGCGCGTCGGCCTGGCCGGACTGGCGATGTCGGAGTACTTCCGCGACGTGGAAGGGCGCGACGTCCTTCTGTTCATCGACAACATCTTCCGGTTCACTCTGGCCGGCGCTGAAGTGTCGGCGTTGCTTGGCCGCATGCCCTCCGCGGTCGGGTACCAGCCGACCCTGGCAACGGAAATGGGCGAGCTCGAAGAGCGAATCACGTCGACGAAAAAGGGCTCGATCACCTCGGTGCAAGCGATCTACGTACCCGCCGACGACTATACCGACCCGGCCGTCGCCACGACCTTCGGCCACCTGGACGCTGTCGTGTCCCTGGATCGCTCGATCGTCGAGCTGGGGCTCTTCCCCGCGGTCAATCCACTCGATTCTAACTCGCGCATCCTCGACCCGCGCGTGGTCGGGCAAGAACACTACGACGTGGCGCGCGGCGTGCAGAGAGTCTTGCAGCGATACAAGGATCTCCAGGATATCATCGCGATTCTCGGATTAGAAGAACTGAGTGACGAAGACAAGCTGACCGTGACCCGCGCCCGAAAGATCCAACGGTTCCTGTCGCAGCCGATGTTCGTGGCCGAGGTGTTTACCGGTCGTCCCGGCGCGTTCGTGCCACTGCGCGAAACGGTGCGTGGGTTCCGGGAGATTCTCGACGGCAAGCTGGACGACATTCCCGAACAGCACTTCTACATGGCGGGCACCATCGACGAGGTCGTGGAACGGGCAAAGGCAGCGGGGGTTCGATAAGATGCCGGACCTCCACCTCGACGTCGTCACGGCCGAGCGCCTCGTCTACTCCGACGACGTCGACATGGTCACGGCGCCGGGCTCGCTGGGCGAGCTGGGAATCCTGCCGCGCCACGCCGCTCTGGTCACGACGCTCCAATCGGGCGCCTTGCGGGCGCGGAAGGGCGCTGAGGAGACCGATCTGGCGATCAGCGGCGGCTTCTTGGAAGTTCGCGACAACCGGGTTCTGGTTCTTGCCGACACGGCCGAACGGGCGGAGGAGATCGACGTCGAACGCGCGCGTGCCGCCGAGGAGCGCGCGCGACTCCTTCTCCAGGAGCGGCATCCGACGATCGACTTCGCCGTCGCCGAGGCGGCCTTGCGACGATCCCAGGTGCGATTGAAAGTCGCCCGACGCCGCCACGCCTCCGAGATTCCGCGCTGATCGTCGTCTGGGGATTCGGCAGGGGAGCGCCATGGACAAGCTGATTATCGAGGGACAGAAGCCACTGCGCGGCACGGTGACGACCAGCGGCGCGAAAAACGCCGCGCTGCCACTCATGGCAGCAACGCTCCTGACGACGGATGAGTGCGTCATCGACAACGTTCCGCTCGTCGAGGACGTGCGCAACATGGCGGAGATCCTCCGCCAGCTCGGCTGCTCCGTCCAGCTCGATTGCGCGGCCCATCGGGTGACCGTTCGCGCGCCGGTGGCGTCGCAGTTGAACACCGACGTGCCGGCTGACCTCGCGCGAAAGATGCGAGCGTCCTTCCTGGCCACCGGGCCGGTTCTGGCCCGAGCGGGCCGGGTGAGCGCGCCCCACCCCGGTGGTTGCAGCATCGGGCATCGGCCGGTCAACGTCGACATCAAGAGCTTCTCGGCGATGGGCGCCCGCGTCGAGCTGACCGACAATCAGTACGTCCTCGATGCCGAACACTTGCGCGGAGAACGAATCTACCTCGACTACCCCAGTCACACCGGGACGGAAAACGTCCTTCTGGCCGCGACCCTGGCGGAGGGGACCACGGTTCTCAAGCACGCGTCGGTCGAGCAGGAGGTCGCCGACCTGGTCGAGTGCCTGCGTCAGATGGGCGCGCGGATTCGTGGACTCGGCTCCAGCTACCTCGAAATCCAGGGGGTCGAGCGTCTGCACGGCGTCACTTATCGGGTGACCCCGGACCGGATCGAGGCCGGGACGTTCGCGATCGCGGCGGTGATCTCCGGTGGCGACGTGCTGATTCAGGACATCGTTCCCGACCACATGGACCCGCTGACCCACAAGCTCATCGAAACCGGGGCGATCGTTCAGACCGAAGGGAGCTCTTACCGGGTGCGATCGAATGGATTGCCGCACGCGATCGAGCTCCAAACGCTGCATTTCCCCGGCTTTCCGACCGACCTCCAGGCGGCGTTCGCGACGCTCCTGACCCAGTCGGCCGGCACGAGCCTGGTCCACGAGCGCGTCTACGACGATCGACTCCAGTATGCCAAGGAGCTCCGCAAGCTGGGCGCGGACATCCGAGTCGACGGTCAGACCGCGACGATCCGGGGGCCGTCGCGCCTGGAAGGCGCGAACGTGCGCGCGCTGGACATTCGATCTGGCGCGGCCCTCGTCCTGGCGGGGCTGGCCGCCGAAGGAAGCACTGAAATTCACGACATTTATCACATCGACCGCGGCTACGAGAACGTCGACCGAAAGCTCCAGGCGCTCGGCGCGCGAATCAACCGGGTCTCCGCGTAAGACCCGGGCCTGGCTGAGAATCACTCAACCTGCCCAGGGCGAGCGGCGCCTCGTTCGACTGTGATGAGACTGTAATTGGGGAATGATGTTCGCCAAGCAGATTGGCATTGATCTGGGTACCTCCAACGTTCTCGTCTACGTCCGCGGCAAGGGGATCGTTCTCCAGGAGCCCTCGGTCGTCGCGATTTCGAACGTCGACAACTCGATTCTGGCGGTGGGCAGCGAGGCGCGCGACATGCTCGGTCGCACGCCGGGCAGCGTCAGCGTCATTCGGCCGATGCGCGACGGCGTGATCGCCGATTACGTCATCACCGAGGCGATGCTGCGTCACTTCATCGAGAAGGTTTGCGGGCGGTTGGGACTCGGCTTGCTCCGGCCGCAAGTGATGGTGTGCGTTCCAGCGGGCGTTACGAGCGTCGAGCAGCGCGCGGTTCACGACGCCACCCTCCAGGCTGGCGCCCGCGCGGCGTACCTGATCGAGGAGCCGTTGGCGGCGGCGATCGGCGCCAAGATTCCCATCCACGTCCCGAGCGGCAACATGGTCATCGACATCGGTGGCGGCACGACCGAGGCCGCGGTGATCTCGCTGAATGGCATCGTCGTGGCAAAATCGGTGAGGGTGGCCGGCAATCGGCTGGACGATTCGATCGCCAGCTACATCAAGCGCAAGTACAATTTGATGGTCGGCGAGCGGATGGCCGAGGAGATCAAGATCCAGATCGGTAGCGCCACGCCGCTCGACGACGAGCTCACGATGGAAGTGCGCGGGCGGGACCAGGTTGGTGGTCTGCCCAAGACGATCACCCTGCGCTCGCCGGAGGTACGCGAGGCGATGACCGAGCCGGTCTCGGCAATCGTGGCCGCCGCCCGCTCGGTCCTCGAAGAGACGCCGCCAGAGCTCGCCTCGGATGTGATCGACAAGGGCATCATTCTGACCGGCGGCGGCGCGTTGTTGCGGAACATCGACCGGCTGCTGACTCAGGAAACCGGCGTCCCATGCTACGTGGCGGAGAATCCTCTTGCCTGCGTCGCGATCGGATCCGGGCTAGCTCTCGAGCGGATCGAAGTGCTGCGACGAAACCTGCCAATCGTGGACAATTGACCGCCCTACTGGCCGGTCGGGGGCTTCTTCAAGAGGCTCGATAACTCGTTCGCGAGCTGGGCCTGTCGCTCCGGTCCAAGGTCAGCGACTTTGAGCTTGCGAACCTGGCGCTCACGCTGTTCTTCCTCGATCGTCGTCTGAATCAGCTGAATGGCCGCCTCCACCTTGGCGGGGTCCACGTCATCGGACTTTTCTCCACCACCCCCGAGCACGGTGTCGAGCCACCGACCCACGGATGCCCAGAATGACGCCATAGCCAACCGCTCCTCGCCTGGTCGATCAGGACCAGAAGTTCCACCAGGGCCGCCGCCGGGAACGAACGACCGCTAACCGCTCCCGCGTGGCACGCAATTCCAAGTCGAAGCTGGCCAATCGCTCGTCGGTTTGCCCTTGCTCGTCGTCGCAATCTCCGCGGTCGACGAGATCGAGCATTGCCTGAACTGTCGGTTCGAGCGCTTCGGCCACCTCCCGCCGGTGGTGGTCCGCGCGCAGCACCGCGATCAGGTCACGGAGGTCGCCCGAGGCAAGTCCGTGTGACGCCAGGGCATCCGCCGGCCGCGCGACGAACCACTCGCAAAACTCACGGTCGTGCGTCAATCGACCGATGAAGGCGATCAGCCCCTCGTGCTTGAAAACGAGCACACTCTACCCTCACGCCGAGCAACTGTGGAAGCACTTCCCGTGCCAGGACGCAAGAATCTGATGAGAGGCGGCTTCTCTTACGTAGACCAATCTGGACAACGGCTTCCGCCATGATAGAATACGGCCTGCGCTGGCAGCAGGGCGGCCGCCAGAACGGTGGACCAGGGTCGTCCAGAGGTGGCGCGATGAGGGGTCACTCCAAATTCGGGGTGAGGACTATCGGATGGATCGAGTCATGCAGGATCAGGTTGACGGTTATTTAAGGCACCTGGAAGCAGACCTCTCGGCCTCGCCAAACACCGTTGCCGCGTATCGGAACGATCTCACTCAACTCTGCCAGTACCTCAGCAGTACGCCGAGCCGGGCGCTCGCTGCCGGGCTTGCGGATGACCTGATCAGCCACGACCAGACCTGGTCGTCCATCAGTCGTCCTCGCATCATCGGATTCGTCGTCGCGTTGAAGGAGAAGGGGTACGCCTCTACGACCATCGCCCGAAAGATCGCCGCGATCAAGTCGTTTTTCCACTTCCTTCACGCCAAGAATGCCATCGACCTCGACCCGACCGAGAGCCTCGACTCGCCGCGCATCGACAAAGCGTTGCCGCGAAGCCTCTCTAACACCGAGGTCCTCGAGCTCCTCCAACAGGCGTCGCGAAGCTCGTCTCCCGAAGATGTGCGCGACAACGCGATGCTTCGCCTGCTCTGCGCGACCGGGCTTCGGGTGAGCGAGCTCGTCGCCCTTGACCTGGACGACGTCGATTTCTCCTCCCGCTCGGTCCGCTGCGTCAGTCGCTCGGGCAAAGAACGAGTCATTCCGGTGGATTCGGAGGCGATCCGCGCGTTGGAGGACTTCGTACCGGCCGCGCGGAACGTCTTGATCCGCCGGACCGACGAACGGGCGCTCTTCGTCAATCACCGGGGAGACCGGCTGACCCGTCAGGGATTCTGGCTGATCCTCAAGGAGCATGCGCGCCTGGCCGGCCTGCCGGATGACATCACTCCGCAGGCTCTCCGCCACTCGTTCGCGATCCGCCTGCTCGACGACAACACCGATTTGCGCGCGATCCAGGAGCTTCTCGGCCACGCGAACATCGCGACGACGCAGATCTATACGCAGATGGCGGCTCGGGCGACCGGCACTGTCGGAACCGAGCGGCGGGCTCACCTCGTGGGCTCATCGGGCGCCGCTCGGCCAACGCCAACCTGAAGCTGCTTTACAGCAGCTTCAGGTTGGCGTAACTTGCCAGCAGGCGTTTGACCGGAAGATCCGGGAAGGCGACGGTTAGCTCTTGATCGTCGCCCCTTTGCTCCGCGCTCACGACCACCCCTTCCCCGAACCTGGCGTGCGCGACGCGGTCGCCCGGACGAAACCTGGGCGACGAGACCGGGGTTGGGCTCGAATCAACCGCGCGGGCAAGCACGGGCGATCTCCGATCGCCCCATCCGGGCGACGTGCTTCCAGGTTGATCCAACGCGCCGCGGCCGTTCGCCGGGCGCAGGACGGCCGTGGAGGGTCGCACCAGGGTCTGGCTCCGCTCCTGAACCGCGCGCGCCGTGCCCTGGACCAACTCTTTTGGCAGATCCTTGAAGAAGCGCGATGGCTGGCGCGCGCCCGATTCGCCGAACTGGGCCCGCCGCGCGGCGTAGGTGAGAAAAAGCCGTCGCCGGGCGCGCGTGATGCCGACGTAGAGCAGTCGGCGCTCTTCCTCGAGCTGGTGCTCGTCCTCGACCGAACGGCTGTGCGGACAGATGCCTTCCTCGAGTCCCGCCAGAAACACGACGTCGAACTCGAGCCCCTTGGCGGCGTGCAGCGTGATCAGCGTCACCGCATCCGATGACTCGTCGTATTCATCGGCGTCGGCGGCCAGCGCGACGTCTTCGAGAAACGCGGCCAGGCTCTCGGCGGGCCCGTAGTGCGAGAACTCCTCGGCCACCGTCATGAGCTCGCGCACGTTATCCAGTCGCGTCTGGCCGTCCTCCGAGCCATCCTTCAAAAACGCGGCGTAGCCGGTGCGCTCGAGCACGCGGTCGAGAAGGCGGGCGACCTCCAGGTCCTCGCTGGCCTGACTCAGCGACGCCATTGTCCGGCCAAACTCGGTCAGCGCCGACTGGGCCCGAATCGCGATCGGGCAGGGGACGCTCACCTCCTGGCCACGGGCCAGGATCTGAATCGCGTCGGTGACCGACACGCCAAGGCGGGCCGCCCAGAGGCGCAGGTCGGACAGCGACTTGCTCCCGATCTGCCGCGGTGGCACGTTGATCACCCGGTCAAGGCTGGTCACGTCGCTCGGGTTGTAGCAAAGGCGAAGATAGGCCAGCACGTCGCGGATCTCTTTGCGCTCGTAGAAGCGCATGCCCACCACCTTGTGGGGCAGGCGATGGCGGAGGAAGGTCTTTTCGAACACTCGCGATTGGGCGTTGGTTCGATACATCACCGCGACGTTGCCGAGGTGGATCCCCTGGGTAGCCGCCAGGCGCTCGACTTGCGACGCGACGTAATTGGCCTCTTCGTTCTCGTCGTAGGCCTCGAACACCACGATCCGCTCGCCGGCATCGTTCTCGGTGAAGAGGTGCTTGTCCTTGCGCTGCCGGTTAGGCGCGATCATCTTCCGAGCCGCTTGAAGGATCGTGCCGGTCGACCGGTAGTTTTGCTCGAGCACGATGACCTGCGTCCCCGGAAAGTCGCGCTCGAAGTTGAGAATGTTTCGAATGTCGGCGTGGCGCCAACTGTAGACCGACTGGTCCTCGTCGCCGACGACGCAGGTATTGTTGTGCCCCGATCCCAGTTGACGCACGATGGCGTACTGGGCGACGTTTGTATCCTGGAACTCGTCGACCAGAACGTGCAGGTAGCGCTCCTGATAACGGCGCAAGGTCGGCGCGCTCTCGTTGAAAAGCGTGACCGTCTTGACGAGCAGGTCGTCGAAGTCGAGGAGGCTGGCGGCGTCAAGCGCCTCCTGATAGTGGCCGTACACCGTCGCGACCTGCTCGTCGGCGTAATCCGCGACGCTCAGCGCGAACTCGCGCGGACCAATCAGCAAGCTCTTCGCCGCGGAGATCCGGGAGAGCAGGGCGCGGGGCGGGTTGCGCTTCTCGTCCCAATTGAGGTCCTTGAGGACGCGCTTGACCAGGGAGGCCTGGTCATCCTCGTCGGCGATCGTGAAATTCGGTGGAACGCCAATCGCCGAGCCATCCCGCCGTAGAAAGCGCGCACAGATCGCGTGGAAGGTTCCGATCGTCAGTTGGCCGGCCCGATCCGGCACGAGCTGGCGCACTCGTTCGACCATCTCGCGGGCAGCCTTGTTGGTGAAAGTCACCGCGAGCACCGCCGAGGCCGGGACCGCGCACTGATCGAGTAAGTAGGCGATGCGGTGGGTGATGACACGCGTCTTCCCCGACCCCGGCCCGGCCAGGACGAGGACCGGCCCGTCGACGGTCGTGACGGCCTTCAGTTGAGCGGGATTCAGGCGCTGGAGGATCGGCTGGGTATCTTGTCGCATCCCGGGGATTATACCATCGGCACGTGGCGGTGCCCAGTCCGTCATCGCCCGGTGGTATAATGCAGGCGGAACAGCACGTGAGGAGGCCGACGTGGGACCGGAATCGTTGATCTTGTTGGTCGTCCTGGTGGTCGTCTTTATCTTTATCTCTCGCTTCAACTTCGCGCCGAAGGTGCGTTGCACGCGCTGCGACGGTACTGGCCAGGTGAACGAGCGCTGGCCCGATCCGTCGGCGCCTGGTGGTTGGCACGTCGTCGACGGGCGCTGCCCGAAGTGCAAGGGGAAGGGAAAAGTTTAGCCGAGTCGGACCGACCCGGCGGATGAGGGCAGATCAGTGGCCGGATCCTTCGTTCTCGAAGATGCCCAGGCGTTCCTCCGCGACCGACAGCTCGACGGCTGGCTCCTCGAAGACTTCCAACACAACAACCCGATCTTTTGGGAAGTCATCGGCGGTCGACGACACACGACGCGGCGAGCATTTCTGCTGATTCCGCCCGCCGGCGTGCCGCGATTTCTCCTGCACATGATCGACGCCGAGCGGCTCCGCGACCTTGGCTGGCCGATCGACGTCTACCTGAGCCGATCGGATCAGGAATCGCGCCTCCACGCCCTCCTCCGGGGCCGCCAGCGGCTCGCCATGGAGTACTCACCGGCCTGCGCTCTGCCGGTCGTCTCGCGGGTGGACGCGGGCACGATCGAGGAGGTTCGGGCCCTTGGCATCGACGTCGTGTCCTCGGGCGACGTCCTGCAGTACGCGGTCGCGCGCTGGTCGGCGGGGCAGCTCAAGACGCACGAGCTCGCCGCCACCGCCGTGGTCAAGATCGCCGGCGAGGCCTTCCAATTCATCGGCGAGCGGCTGAAGTCGGGCGTGACCGAGTTCGAGGTGTGCTCCTTCATCAAGGAGCGGTTCACGAGCCAGGGGCTTTGGACGGAAGAAGGGCCGGACGTGGCCATCAACGCCCACTCCAGCGACCCGCACTATCAGCCCACCGCCGAGGCCTCCGCGCGGATCACGGCGGGCGATTGGGTTCTGATCGACCTCTGGGCGAAAGCGCGGCAGTCCAACTCGATTTACGGCGACGCCACCTGGGTCGGCTACGTCGGGCGCGACCTGCCGATCCTGTATCAGCGGGTCTTCGACAGCGTCCGGCGGGCCCGCGACGGTGCGATCCGGCTGCTCGACGAAACCTGGCTGGCCGGCCGCGAGCTCGAGGGATGGCAGGTCGACGACGCGGCGCGCCAGATCATCGGCGCGGACGGCTTCGGGCCATACTTTACCCACCGCCTGGGCCACAGCCTGGGCGAGTCGATTCACAGCAGCGGCGTCAACCTCGACGGCTTCGAGACGAAGGATATCCGGAAGATCATCCCAGGGGTTGGCTTCACCATCGAGCCCGGAGTCTATCTCCCCGAGGTTGGCGTGCGCCTCGAGGTCGACGTGTACGTGGATCCGGCGACCGGGCCCCGCGTCACGACGCCGGTCCAGGACGATATCGTCAGGATCTAGAATCTAGAGGGAACAATTTCACCACGGAGACACGGAGAAGGCACCGAGAGCACGGAGATTCTTTTCTCTTCTCCGCGTCCTCCGTGCCTTCTCCGTGTCTCCGTGGTGGACGGATCCCCCGTTACCGCTAGCGAACTTCCCGATGGGAGGTATGCTTCCGGCACCGGCGGCAGAACTTGTTCAGCGCCAGTCGTTCGGTGTCGTTACGCTTGTTCTTCTCCGTCGTATAGTTGCGCTCACGGCACTCGGAACAGGCAAGAGTGATGACCACCCGAGCCTCGCCTTTCTTCTTTGGCATCAGTTACTCCAGGATCCTGGTGACGACACCCGCGCCGACGGTGCGGCCGCCCTCGCGGATCGCGAAGCGCAGCCCGTCTTCGAGGGCGATCGGCACGATCAGTTGCACCGTCAGGGTCA
>JBOGTX010000940.1:0-2072 GCA_050695695.1 Chloroflexota bacterium | reverse complement strand
ACTCAACATGGTACGCCTAACCGCCCACGAACGCCGGCGCTTTCCCATCCAAAGCGAAGCCGAGGGACGAATCCATCCCGGCCGCGCCGATTCCGATCGGGATCACCTCGACGTCGGCTCGGCGCGGAATGAAGCGCCACGGATCCAGAACCACCGAGCCCGGCACGAACGGCCAGGACGCGCGTGCGAAGTCCGGATGATTGGTCGCCACGAAGTAGACACCCTCTCGGTCGAACGGGCACGCCCCTTCGTCGACGAAGGGATCGTACATCTCGACCTCGAAGCCTCGCTCGATCAGGATGTTCGCCAGGAGGGTGGCCGGGCTGCCGACGGTGAGGTTGGTGCCGGCCTTGAAGGCGCGACCGTAGATGCCGACCGTTCGGCGCGGGAATCCCCGGCGGCGGTGGTGCTCCTCGATCAGATCGGCGAGCCAGACAGTCTTGCGCTCGCGACAGAGCATCACGTTCTCGAACCAGTCGTACGAGAGGTCCAGGTTCCGGGCCAGCCAGGAGAGCGCGATGTTGTCCCGAGGGTGGCAGCCGCCCCCGTCGCCAATCCCGCCGCGCATGTATTGCGGCCCCAGCAGCCGGGTCGTCGCCAGGGTCAGGGCCCCGGTCACTTCGTCCACGTCGCAGCCGGGCACCTTGTGGCAAATCTCCATCAGCGTGTTCGCGAAGCCGATCTTCATCGAGATGAAGGTGTTGTAGGCAACCTTGATCAGCTCGGCGTTCTCGATCGAGGTCCGGTAGAAGGGCCGGCCGTGAAGGGTCCGGTAGAACTCCTCCGCCTTCGCGGCGGCCAGGTCGTCCCGGACGCCGAAGAGCACGAACTCCGGGTTCAGAAAGTCGCGAATCGTCGTCCCCATGGCGATGAAGAAGGGGTTATAGCAGAGCTTGACCCGGTCGTTGATTCTCGGCAGGATCTCCCGGCGAACCGTCCCGGGCAAGACCGTCGAGATCACGATGACGACCCGATCCTCGCCGTTCGCTTCGATCGCCGTCGCGAGATTGCCGACCGCGTCGACCAGGTGCTGGTAGTCAAAATCGCGCCGCTCGGCCGGCAGGGGGGTAACACCTTCGTAGCGCGGCTGGTGGGGGGTTTGCACCGCGACGAAGATGATCTCGGCGTGCCGGGTCACCGCGTCCAGGGAGCCGAACCGCAGGCTGGAATCGCGCAGTAATGGCTCGATCGAGGGCTCGCCGTTCGGGCCAATCTCCTGGTGCGCGAAGCACGTCTTTTGCATGCGCCGCGGGTCCACGTCGTAACCCATCACGTCGTGACCCTTCAACGCCATGGCGAGCGCCACTGGCATCCCCAGCTTGCCCAGCCCGATCATGCCTACTTTCATGGATATCGTGCCTCCCTCACCCCACCTTTAGCCACGGGGATCATGTCAATATCTCCTGCCTGGTGACAAAATACATTCGGTTCTCGCCGGGGGGTTGAGTCCGATCGCCCAGGTCGGCGTCGTCCTCTCCCGGCCTCCCCAGGTGCCGCCGCACCTCGAGAATTCGCCCGCCCAGGACGGTCAGAAACGGCGTGACTTCCCGCTCCGGAACGGACGTGGTGCTCATCGGCGCCATTCCCAGCCGGCGGTATTATAATGAACTGCTCGCTGAAGCCGACGCTCCGCAAGACGGGATACAGCCGCCGGCGTGGCTGGAGTCGTTTCGCAAAGGAAAGGTGGTCCGGCAGTTGAAAGACGATCAGTCCGTCCGGCCGGACGACGCGCGCGAGCTCGCGAAGGTAACCCCAGATCAGCGTTCGACTCGGCAGGTGTTGCAGGACGTTGTTCGTGTAGATCAGGTCGAATTGGCCGTCGCCGAAGATCCGCAGGTTGTCCTCGCGATTGACGATAAAACGGCAGCTCGCGAGCTGGGCGTGGTAGCGCTCCGCGCCGGCGATCATGCTGGCGGCGATATCAACTCCACAATAGGTTTGGAACCGCTTCGCCAGCGCCGGGGCAAGCCGCCCGACGCCGCAGCCGAAGTCGAGCACCGACCAGAGCCGGCGTGGATAGCCCAGCCTCCGCGCCGCGCGCATCAACTGATCGATTTCCCGTTCGCCTGAAT
>JBOGTX010000939.1:0-2885 GCA_050695695.1 Chloroflexota bacterium | reverse complement strand
AGCTCACCCGGAGCATCTGCCCGACCTGTCGGCGGGTGATCGATGCCCAGATTCTCCTGCGCGACAACCCGGTCATCATGCGCAAGCGCTGCCCGGAGCACGGCCAGTTCGAGGCGCTCGTCTACGGCGATGCCCAGGCCTATCTCGCCGCGGCGAAGTTCAACAAGCCGGGGACGATCCCGCTCCAGTTCAGCACCTCGATCGAGCACGGCTGTCCCCACGATTGCGGTCTGTGCGCCGACCACCAGCAGCACGTCTGCCTGGGGATCATCGAGGTCAACAGCGCCTGTAACATGGCGTGCCCGCTCTGCTTCGCCGATGCCGGTCCCGGCTACAACCTGACCCTTGACGAGGTCGAAGGGATCCTCGATCGCTTCGTCGAGACGGAAGGGAATCCCCAGGTGGTGCAGTTCTCCGGCGGCGAGCCGACGATCCACCCCCGGATCGGCGAGATGATCCGCGCGGCGAAGGCGCGTGGCATCCCGCACGTGATGATCAACACCAACGGCAAGCGCATCGCGACCGACGACGCGTTCCTCGCCGAGCTGGCCGAGCTGCGCCCCTCGATCTATTTCCAGTTCGACGGCTTCGATTCCGAGACCTACCGGCGCATCCGGGGCGAGCCGGACATTCTTCCTGAAAAGCTGCGGTCGCTGGATCGGCTGGCCACGATCGGTTGCGACGTGATTCTGGTCCCGGCGATCGAGCGGGGGGTGAACGAGCACGAGGTAGGGCGGATCGTGCGGCTTGGCCTTCAGCATCCCGCGGTGCGCGGAATCAACTTTCAGCCGGCCTTCCACGCCGGTCGCTTTGGCGCCCACGACCCGCTCCAGCGGATGACGATTCCGGATATCCTCCGACTGATCGAGACGCAAACCGACGCCCAGTTCACCGCGCGGGACTTTGTCCCGGTGCCCTGCTGCTTTCCGACCTGCAACGCGGTGACCTACGCGTACCTGGACGGCGAAACGGTGACCCCGCTCCCACGTCTGCTCGACGTCGACGACTATCTCGACTACATCACCAACCGGGTGATCCCCGACCTCGGCGCTGAGATCAAGGCAGCGCTCGAGGGCCTGTGGTCGTCGTCGGCCATGCCTGGCTCAGATAAGGCAGCCCGCGAGTTCGCGCTTTCTTGCGCGGCTTGCGGCCTTCCCGACGGTCTCGATCTGGGCGCGCTGGCCAAACGGATGTTCATGATCATGCTTCAGGACTTCATGGATCCCTGGACGTTCAACCAGAAGAACGTGATGAAGTGTTGCAAGGAATTCTTGCTCCCGGACGGCAAGCAGATTCCCTTTTGCGCCTACAACAGCGTTGGCTACCGCGAGCAGGCCCGGACCCAGCTCGCGGCCCGCGCGCGCTCGCGGGCCCAGGCGCGCCGCGACGGCGTCCCGTTCAATCCGGCGCCGCTCCGCTTCGGGTTCGACGACGTGAGTCCGGCGCGGCAAGGTGGCGGATGAACGAGCTCGGCGCCGACGTGAAGACCTGCTGCGCGTCGCTCTACGCCAGCGACTGGGCGCGCCTCTTGCTTGGCGAGACGTTCCATCCGGGCGGCCTGGCACTCACCGAGCGCCTGGGCGAGTTGCTTCGCCTGGGTCCGGATGATCAGGTCCTCGACGTCGCGTCCGGTCTCGGAACCAGCGCAATCTTCCTCGCCGAGCGGTTCGGCTGCGCCGTCGTCGGCATCGATTACGGCGAGGACGAGGTGCGAATGGCGACCGAGCGCGCCAAGCAGGCGACGCTGGCGGATCGCGTCCGCTTCGAGCGCGGTGACGCCGAGCGCCTTCCCCTGCCCGACGCGCGGGTCGACGCGGTGATCTGCGAGTGCGCCTTCTGTTCGTTCCCGGATAAGGCCGCCGCCGCGCGGGAGTTCGCCCGGGTGCTTCGACCCGGCGGGCGCGTTGGCCTCGCCGACCTGACGCGGCGCGGCCCAATCCCGCCGGACCTCGAAACCCTCCTGGGCTGGCTGGCCTGCCTGGGCGACGCGCGGCCGGTCGCCGAGTACGTCGCCTTCCTTCGAGACGCCGGCTTTTCCGAGATCCTGGTCGAAGCACATCCGGATGCCTTGCGGTCGCTGGCGCGAGACGTCCGCGGCAAGCTGCTCGGCGCCGAGGTTCTGGCGAAGCTCGGCAAGCTGCCACTGCCCGGCGCCGATTTCCAGCAGGCCAGGCAGCTCGCGCGGGCAGCCAGCGCCGCGGTCGAGGAGGGTCGCTTCGGCTATAGCCTGCTCGTCGCCTGGCGTGACTGAGCGGCCGTGACCTCAGGCGCGCCCGATTCGCTCGCCGGAACGCGGCGCCAGGGCGGTCGCGACCGTCGGTCCGATCTGGCTGGTCAGCACGCCGAGCGTCATCCCGTAGGCCAGGTGGCTCAGCGCGAAGAGGAGCCTGGGCATACGCCGAGCCATCGTCGGATCGACGGCCGGTAAGGTGACCGATTCGTTGACCGCGAAAAGACCAAGGGCGTAAAGAAGACCGGCGACCGGCAGCGGCGGAGTGCCGCGCCAGCCGAGCAGCGTCAGGACCGGCCGGAAAAGCAGCCCGAACAGCGCGGACATCATCAGGTGGATCATACCGCCGAGCAGGATCGTTCCCGCGCCGCCTTCCGCCGCGCCTGGCCCCCCGAGCGTGGCCGCCATGAGCTTCACCGGCCGCCACGGCGACTGGCCCCGGATCAGCATCGCCCCCATGGCCAGCATCGCCATGGCCATGCCGGCGAGCATACCTTCCAGCGCTTCCTTCATCAGGCGTGACCTCATGGGTCCTCCCGTTCCGCGAACAATGCGAACACGGGAATCGTCCCCGCAACATCCTCGCCAACTCTCCTTCCTCTGTAGTCTACGCTACAGGGGAGATTCAGCGGTCGTGCGATAATCTGTCCAGCAT
>JBOGTX010000938.1:0-3202 GCA_050695695.1 Chloroflexota bacterium | reverse complement strand
GGGCGTGCCCCAGAGCCTCTACGATGCCGCGTCGGTGGATGGCGCCAGCGCGCTTGGGAAGCTCCTGCACGTGACCGTCCCGATGGTCACTCCGGCGATGTTTTTCAACTTCGTGCTGGGCGTGATCGGATCATTCCAGGTGTTCACCACCGCCTACATCATCACCAACGGGGGGCCAGCCGACTCGACCCTGGTCTACAACCTGTATCTCTACGACGTGGCCTTCGGTGACCTGCGCATGGGCTACGCCTCGGCGCTTGCCTGGGTGCTCTTCCTGATTATCCTGGGCATCACGGTCATCCAACTGGTGATGGCGCGCCTGTGGGTCTACTACGAGGGCAGCGCCGGCGGCGTGGCCGGGCCCCGATAGGTGAGAGGCAGCATGGCCGTTGCAACCCAACCATCCTCCGGCCTGGCGAGCGCGCCGCGCTGGCGCTTTCCAGTCAGAGTAGTCATTCGCTACGTCGCGCTGATCGGCTTGGGCATCATCTTCGCGATGCCATTCATCTGGATGGTTTCGGTCTCGCTCAAACCGGACACCGACCTCAACACGATTCCCCCGAACCTCATTCCAAGCTCCTTTGCCTGGGTGAACTATCCGAACGCGATGTTCCAGCCGCTGATCTGGTTCCCGCGGTTCTTCCTGAACACGCTCATCTACGTCGGCCTCGCGGTGATCGGCGAGGCGGTCGTCTCGGCGATCGTCGGGTATGGCTTCGCGCGCATTCCTTTCAAGGGCAGCAGCTTCCTCTTCGCGATCGTCCTCAGCACGATGATGCTACCCAGCCAGATCACGCTGATCCCCCAGTACCTGATCTTCCGAGACCTCGGCTGGCTCGACTCGCTCAAGCCGCTGATCATTCCGGCCTGGTTCGGCGGAGCGTTCTACATCTTCCTCTTCCGCCAGTTCTTCATGACGATCCCGCGCGAGGTGGACGACGCGGCGTTTATCGACGGTGCGAGCCACCTGGACATCCTCTTCCGGATCATGATCCCGTTGTCGATCCCTGTCGTGGTGACCTGCCTGGCGCTCTCGATCGTCTCGCGCTGGAACGACTTTTTCGGGCCACTGATTTACGTCAACTCGCTCGACAAGACCGTGATGGCGGTTGGTTTGACATTCTTCAACGTTCCGGGCCAGCCATCGCCAGAGAATCTGCTGATGGCCGCGTCAGTGGTGACCGCGCTGCCGGTGATCGTGCTATTCTTATTCTTGCAAGACTACTTCGTTCAGGGCGTGACCCTGACCGGGCTCCGCGAGGGCTGAAACCAATGGGCTACCGCATGTCGGAGAAAGATAAGCACTTCGGGGTCGAAGACCGTGGCCGCCTTGTCCTGTCGCCCTGGGCGCGGCTCTTCTTGAAGCGTGGGTTCGATACCGTCGGCGACGCGCTGCGCCCGACGCTCGGCCCGACCGCGCGCACGGTGCTGGTGGAGCAGATGATTCGCACCGATCCGCCGGAAATCTTCGACGACGCCGCGACGGTCGCGCGGCGGATCGTCGAGCTACCACTGTACGTCAACGCGGGCGCGATGCTGATGCGCCACCTGGTCTGGCGGGTGCTCGATCAGGTCGGCGATGGGACCGCGACCGCGGCGGTGCTCGCCCAGGCTCTGCTTGCCGAGGCGACCCGGGCGATCGCGGCCGGCGCGAATCCGGCGATCCTTCGGCGGGGCATCGAGTCCGGGCTCGAGCTGGCGCTGGCGGCAGTCGATCGGCAGACCTCGCCAATCGATGGGATCGACAACGTTCGGCGAATCGCCCTGGCGGCCGGCCACGATCAGGAAATCGCCGATACGATCGCGGCGATTCACGATAAGTTTGGCATGGAGATCGTGATCTCGATTCGCGAGTGGCTGGCTAACCAGCTTTCGCTCGAAATCGCCGATGGCTCGAAGTGGGCGTCCGGCTTCGCCTCGTCCGAGTTCATCACCGACGTGCCGCGGAACCTGGCGTGGTCCGAGAATCCCTACCTCCTGCTCACCAACGTCTTTCTCGAGCGGGCCGAGCAGGTCATCCCGATCATGCAGCGGGTGGTCGCCGCCGGCGGGCGTGAGCTGGTGATCATCGCCGGCAAGATCTCCGATTCGGCGCTGGCGGCGCTGCTGGTGAACAACCGCAACGGAATCTTGCACACGCTGGGCGTCACCGCGTCGAATGACGGCGAGCACCGGCTCGGCGTCCTGGAGGACCTGGCCGCCCAAACCAGCGGGCGTTTCATCGTCGCCGATTCGGGCGAGCAAATCGAGAACGTCCGGGTCTCCGACCTCGGGCGCTGCCGTTTGTTCTGGGCGAGTCGCGACTTTTTCTCGATGATCGACGGCGAGGAGAATACCCAAGCAGTCGACGCCCAGATCCAAGCGATTCGCGCTAAGCTCGAGACCGTCGAGCTGGCGATCGAGCGCGAGCAGCTTCGCCAGCGCCTTGGGCAGTTGACCGGCGGCGTCGCCATGCTCGGGGTGGGCGCCGCGACCAAGACCGAGATGCTCGAACGGAAGTCCCGCGCCGAGCGGGCGGTCAAGGCGGTCGAGGCCGCCCGCCGCGACGGCGTCGTGCCGGGTGGCGGCGTCGCGCTGGTCAACTGCGCTGGCGTCGTCCTGGGCGGCAGCTCATCTCTCCCGCTAGACGAGCGGCTGGGACGACAGGCGCTGGCTCGGGCGCTGGAAGAGCCGCTGCGCGCGATCGTCGAAAACGCCGGAGCGGAGCCCGAGCCGGTCGTCCACCTGGTGAAAGGCGACAGCGGGCGAACCGGCTACGACGCGCTCCGTGGCGAGCTCGCCGACGTCTACGACGCCGGCATCCTCGACCCGATCAACGTCGTTCGCACCGCGCTGCGTAACGGCGTCAGCGCCGCCGTCATGATTATGCTGTCCGAGGCGCTGGTCATTCCGCGATACCGGTTCCTTCACGCGGATCCCAAGCCGTAGCCAGATTCTCTTTTCAGTGACATAATTGACTGGGAAGAGATATCACCATGCACCATACCGGTATCCTCATCTTTGGCCTGCTGCTGCTGATCGTCGCCCTGAGCTTTGGACCGGGCGTCGCCGGGCTGGTCTTGCTCGGCACGATCGTCGTCTCCTCGGGACTCGTCGCGGGACTCTGGGTGATCGACTACCGCTCGGACGACGCTCGCGCTGACCGAGCGGTCAGGGCCGGCCGCATCGGCGACGCGATTCGTTATTATATGCGGTGCCGAAC
>JBOGTX010000937.1:0-2038 GCA_050695695.1 Chloroflexota bacterium | reverse complement strand
CCACGATCAAGTACAGGCTGGAGATGTTGGCGATCGCCGCGTCGGCCCGCACCAGGGCGATCAGCCAGGTGACCACCGCGACGCCAGCCGTCGCCGCCAGGTAGCCGAGCAGCCACGAACCGGCGTGGCCACCGGAAACGACGCGCGCGAGGGCGGCTCGCCAGGAGTTTTTCATGCGATTGGCCGCTTCGCGTCAGGTCACTGGCGGCGCGGCCGGCGGCCGGGGAGCCGAGCTCAACAGCTCCACGAACTGGCCCGCCGGACGCGGCAGCTCGGTCAGCAGACCGGTTTGGGCCAGCGCCATCGTTGAAAACCCGACGTTCGGCTCGTGGTCCCATTCCTCGAACAGCATGCGATCGGAGAGCGACACGTTCTCGCCGGAGGCGCGAAGCTCCGACTCGGCGTCGGCGTCCAGGTCCAGAGTGTCGCGCCCGATTGCCGCGCGGGTGAACTCCGATCCCACCGGCTCGACCTCATCCCAGAGGCGCAGGCCGGCCGGCAGCAACGCCTCGAACTCGCGCGGTGGCAGAAAGTCCCGCGCCGCCTGGAGGTCGAACTGCCGTGCCAGGAACTTGCCGAACCAGCGCGCGTAGGCCAGCGCCTCCTCGAAGTAGATGTTGGCGACGTCGTCGAACGCGCCTTGCACGACGAAGCGCTCCGGGGCCAGCAGGTCCTTGACGGTCAGGAAGTAGCGGCTGGCGACGCGCCAGTCGACGAGCTTCCGGAACGTCCGAAATTGCCAGACGTAGGCCGGATGGAGGCTGACCCAGCGCCGGGAGCCGACCCTGGCCGGATCCGGACCGGGGAGGAGGACCATCGGGGTCAGCTCGACCACGTCGTACCAGAGGTCGCCCGGCTCGGCATCGGTCGGCAGGAGGGGCCCGGCCTGGCACCGGTGACCCGCCCAGAGGCCGGTCGGAAGCTGAAACCGGGCGCCCGACCCGCTCCGAAGGTAGGCGCTCAGGGCGAGGCTGACGTCGGTCAACCCGACCCGTTCCAGGACGTCCGCGAGCTGGCCGGCGACCGCGGGGTCGAGACCGGACGCCAGGTATCGGCGGTAAAGATCCTCGAGCGCATCCTCGAGAGCGGTCATTGGCGTTTCCTTTTGCCATCACCAGACACATCATAGACCATCCAGGGCTGGATCGGCGAATGCCTACTTCGGCCGCCCGGTCACCTTCGGCAAGGATGCGCTGCCGCGCAGCGGGAAGCCCGCGCCCTGGCTGGCCGCGCGTCCCATCGCCGCCTCGCCCCAGGTCTTCGGGGTGTCGCCGGCCTGGAATGTCTTTCCCGAGACCGGATCGGTGAAGGTCTTCTTGAAGGTGAAGCGCGCCTGGAGGCCAGGCGGCAGCGGATCTCCAGGCAGGTGGACGTTGGCCGGAACGTCGGCGAGACCGGCCTGGTTGGCCGCGATCAGCCGACGGTGATCGAGCGTCTCGAAGTCGCCGTCTCCCCAGTCGACCATGTCTGGCGAGGGTTGAGACGCATCCCAACCCTTCGCGCGCATGTCGTCGGCAACCTCGTCGATCGTCCGGCCGTCGCTCATCTTGAAGCCGGCGCTCTTCTGACTGTAGCGAACCTTGGCGAGGGGAACGTTGCGGCCGCCGGGCGTCGTCGCCGGGTCCTCCTCCGGGTCCGGATCCTGGAGGTGATCCTTGCCGTCGGGAACCTTCTTGTTCGGATCGTCGCCGTTGCCGTTGTCGTCCGCCTTCTTGTCGCCGTTGCCCTGGCTGTCGTCTCCCTTGCCGTCAGCATCCCCTTCGCCTTCGCCACCTTCGCCCTCTCCACCTTCGCCGGCCCCTTTGGTTGCCTCGTGGAGGATGAGGATCGTGAGGATTCCCAGGATGAACGCGGTCACCCGTTCGGACTTTTGCTCCGAGGTGAGGTTTAGCTTCTCGCCGGTCATGATATCTCGATCGGTGATCGCCTCGTAGAGGCCGGTGACGCCCAGGACGTCCAGGAGGGCGACGACCGGAATCGCGAAGCCGGCGATGAACTGGATGTACCAGGGCGCGTTGTTGAGTGCCTTGTCCATCTG
>JBOGTX010000936.1:0-3219 GCA_050695695.1 Chloroflexota bacterium | reverse complement strand
CCGCTGATCTTTTTGTCCGGGAACTGAGTGGTCGGGAAAGCGACTCCGGGCGGTCATCGGATGATCCAGAGCGTTGGGTGTTCGACGAGGAACTTCACCCGCTGGAGGAAGCGCGCCGCCGGCGCGCCGTCCACTACCCGATGATCGAAGGTCAGGCTCAACGCCAGCCGCTTCCGCACCGCGATCCGCTCGCTGGCGTCGTCGACCACGACCGGTCGGGCGACGATTCGGCCAACCCCGAGGATCGCGCACTCCGGGAGGTTGATCATCGGCGTAAAGGTGTCGATCTCGAACGGGCCCAGGTTGGTGATCGTGAACGTGCCACCGTCGAGCTCGTCGGCCGAGATCTTGCTCGACCGCGCCCGCTCGATCAGGCGAGACGATTCGACCGCGATCTGGTGGATCGATTTGTCCCCGACGCCCCGAACCACCGGCACCAGCAGGCCGCGCTCGGTATCGACCGCGATGCCGACGTTCACCGTCGGGTGCTCGACGATGGCATCGTCCGCCAGCGACGCGTTCAGCCGGGGATGATCGCCCAGCGCCACCGCGACGATCTTGACAAGCAGGTCGTTATAGCTGGGAACGACCTCGTCGGTTCCGGCCCGCTCGTCCTTCATTCGGTTCCGAAGGGCCGCCAGGTCAGTCGCGTCGGCTTCGGTCGTCAGGGTCACCGGCGCGACGGTGCGGGCGCTTTCGGCCATTCGCCGAGCGATGATCCGCCGAACGCCGGACATGGGCGTGGGCGAGCCGTCGACGGGGGGACGCGGCGACACCGGGATCGGCTGGGCTGGCGATGCCGGAATATCTGGCAGCGCGTGTTCGTCCATCTCCCTCTCCCGCTGGGAGAGGGTTGGGGTGAGGGTCTGGGCGGCCGCCTGCACGTCGCGCTCGACGATCCGGCCAGTTCGCCCGGAGCCCTTCAGGTCCGCCCAGCGCACGCCAAGCTCGGCGGCGATTCGGCGGGCGCGTGGACTGATCGGCGGCTCGTCGCGGCGGGTGACCGGGGCGATCGCGCTCACCGTGACGAGCGGGGACGGCCTCACCCCCTGCCCCTCTCCATTGGAAATGGCGAGGGGAGGACAAGCGGCGCCTGGCGCCGCGACCTTCCCCCTCTCCATCGGAGATGGAGAGGGGGCGAGGGGGGTGAGGCCCGTCTCGAACGGCGCCTGCTCGTCCACCTGAACCAGATAGGCGAGGACGGTTCCCACCGGCACTTTGACGCCAGCTTGCGGAGAGTCGGGTGGGATCCGCAGGATGCCGCGGTCGAGCGACTCGACCTCGTTCACCGACTTGTCTCCCTCAACGGTGCAGACGATCTCGCCAACCTCGACGAGATCGCCGTCCTTCTTCAGCCACTCGACCAGGCTGCCCTCTTCGGCATCCCAGCCCAGTCTTGGCATAACGACCGCGACCGCCATCAGTCACTCCTCGATCGACCGACAAAGCTGATTCGCCGGGTCATGGGTCACTCGGCCAGACTCGGCTTCCGCCGGCGTTCAACGCCAGGTTGCCGCCGTCAACCGGCAGCAGGTGGCCGGTGATGAATGCCGCCGCGTCCGAGGCCAGAAACACCACCGCCTTCGCCACGTCGTCTGGCTGGCCAAGGCGCGCCAGGGGGATCCCGGTCAGCAGGCGATCTTTGAGCCGCGTGGCGTCCAGCCGGGGATCATCGAACATCGCCTGGAGGGCGGGCGTGAGGATCTGGGCCGGCTGAATCGCGTTGACCCGAATCCGATGCGGCGACCATTCGACCGCCAGCTCGCGAGTGAACTGATTGATCCCGCCCTTGGTGACACTGTAGACGAAGTTGCCCCGTCCGAGCGCCGAGCTACCGGCGATCGAGCTGATGTTGACGATACTTCCGCCGTGCCCCTGTCGGATCATCCGGCGGCCGGCTTCCATCGAGCACCAGAACGTGCCGTCGAGGTTCACCCGTACCACCCGCTGCCACTCCGCCAGCGGCAGGTCTTCCGGGCGCGACCGAAGGCCGGTCGCCACGTTGTTGACCAGAACGTCGATGCTGCCATACTCGCGATCCAGGAGGGCGAACATGCCGGCGATCTCCTCCGGCGCGCCGACGTCGCAGCGGCAGGCCACGGCGCGCCGACCAAGGTCGCGGATCTCCCGCGCGGTCTGCTCGGCGCCGGGAACGTCGATGTCGCTCACCAGGACGTCCGCGCCGTAGCGCGCCAGTCCGAGGGCGATGGCGTGGCCGTTGCCCCCGTTCGCGCCGCCACCGGTCACCGCCGCGACGCGCCCGGAAAGATCGAACCAATCGGGGTTGCTCATGATCCTTCTCATGTGTATACAGTTTGCTGTTGACGAATTGTGTCGGCTAGTATACCATGCGGCAAGTCAGAGTCAAGGGGGACGCTGCTCAGGAGAGAACCGTCGTGGATGCGTTTGAGCCAGTTCCGGCGCCACGCCAGGCCCTCTGGGAATCGATCGTCGCGAATTTGCGCCGCGCGATCATCCTGGGGGAGTTGCCGCCCGAGCTCCATCTCGAAGAACCGACCCTGGCCGAGAAGTTCGGGGTCAGCCGGATCCCGATTCGCGAAGCCCTCTCCCGCCTGGCCCACGAGGGCCTCGTCCGAATCGAGCCGCGTCGCGGCGCCTTTGTCGTCGGAGTCACCGAGGCCGACATCCACGACATCTACGAGGTGCGCCGACTGATCGAGACCTACGCGATCCGGCAGGCCGCGGCCCGGGCCGTCGCCGCTGACCTGCCCCGGCTGCGCGCCTTCGCCGATCAGATGGCCGAGGCCGTGGAGCGCGGTGAGGTTCAGCTCGTCGCCGTGCCCGACGTCAACTTCCACCGCCAGATCGTCATTCTTTCCGGAAATCAACGCCTGCTCGCCGCCTGGGAGCCAATCGGTGGCCTGGTCGCGGCGATGCTGAGCATCACCGACACGACCTACCGCGACATGCCGCGCGCGGCCGCCTCGCACGGCCGGCTGATCGAGCAGATCCAAGCCCGCGACGCCGACGCCGCGGAACGCGAGATCGTCGAGCACCTCGAACACGGCGAAAGCGTCATGCGCCAGGCGATGCACGAGGTCGTCCTGGCGGGCGCCCGGGACGGCGATCGTTCGATCCGGTCGTGAGGGTGAGGAGCGAGCGGGCGACCAGCCGGGGGCAAATGGCCTGGAGGGTGTCTGAAAAGAGTCCAATGTGGCGGTTCGTCCAGCCCGGGCGCGGCCTCGCCCCCTGCCCCTC
>JBOGTX010000935.1:0-5845 GCA_050695695.1 Chloroflexota bacterium | reverse complement strand
GGTCCGTCGAAGAGGACGGCGTGGCGCAAGCGATCGCGCGGATTCTTTGAAAGGACCATGAAGTAGGTTTGCCATGAGCGCAGTCATTCTTCCGGCCTATTCGTCGGCGGCGATCGATCGAGCGGCCCGGGCTCTGACGGCCGGCGATCTGGTGATCGTGCCGACCGACACGGTGTACGGTGTCTCGGCCGCGCTGAGCTGCCCCCGGGCGGTCGAGGCGATTTACCTCGCGAAGGGCCGACCGGCCGAAAAGCCGATCGCCCTGCTGGTCGATCGAATCGAGGCGGTCGAGCTGGTCGCGGCGGACGTCCCGGAGGCCGCGCAGGCGCTGATGGCCCGATTCTGGCCGGGTGGCTTGACCTTGATCTTGCCGCGGAAGCCGAGCGTTCCGGCGATCGTCGCGGCCGGTGGACCAACCATCGCCGTGCGGATGCCAGACCACCCGGTGCCCCGCGCGTTGATCCGTCGCCTTGGCGAGCCGCTTCCGACGACGAGCGCGAATCGATCCGGCCGGCCGAGCCCCACCAACGCGGAACAGGCAGCGGGTGAGCTCGGCGACCGGGTAGCATTCGTGCTCGACGCCGGGCCCGCTCCCGGGGGGGTCGAGTCGACCGTCGTCGACCCGACGGCCGATCCGGTCATCGTGTACCGCGAGGGAGCGATCTCGCTGCGCCAGCTCGAGGAGGCTCTCGGAGCCGGGGTCAGGCGGGGCTAGGGGGGCAGGTGCCGGCCAATGTCGAGACAATTTATCTGATCCACCACAGTCACACCGACGTCGGCTATACCCACGATCAGCCGGTCGCCTGGGAGCTCCACCGCCGGTTCATCGACGAGGCGATCGATCTGTGCGAGCGCTCGGCTGACCACGATGGCGACGACGCCTTCCGCTGGACTGTCGAGACGACCGGCGTGCTGATGAACTGGCTTCGCTCGGCGAGCGACCATCAGATCGAGCGGTTTGTCGGACTGGCCCGGGCGGGCCGGATCGAAGTCACCGCGATGCTGGCGAACCTGACCCCACTGTACGACGTCGACCAGTTGATCGAGAGCTTCGCGCCGGTGCGGCGAATTCGTCAGGACCTGGGACTTCCGGTGGAGTTCGCGATGAACAGCGACGTCAACGGCCAGAACTGGCCGCTGGTGGACGTGTTGCTCGACCTTGGCATTCGTGGCTTCAGCATGGCCATCAACACGCACTTCGGCGGAGCCCTGGATAACCAGCCCCGCGCTTTTCATTGGGTCGGGCCCAGCGGGCGAAGCCTGCTCGCCTGGAACGGCTGGAGCTACGCCCTCGCCCGTGGCCTGGGGATCGGGCACGACGCGGACGAGCTGAGCAAAACTGGCTGGCCCGCCCTCCAACGCTGGCTGGACGACCGCGACTACCCGCTCCCCGTCCTCATGCTCCAGTTTTACGACGCCTTCGGCGACAATGGCTCGGCAGATCCCGGATTGTCCGCATTCGTTCGGGATTGGAACGCCGCCGGATCGCTGCCGCGGCTCCGGATCGCCCTGCCGCGCGAGTGGTGGGAAGCGGTGGCCCCTTTCGCCGATCGATTGCCGACCCTCCGGGGAGACTGGACAGATTACTGGAACTTTGGCTGCGGGTCGAGCGCGCGCGAACAGGCGATCAACCGCGCGAGCCGGTCGCGTCTCTTCGCCGCCGATGCCGCGCACGCCATGGTCCGCGCCCTCGACGGTGGCGCGTCGCTCGAGCGGCACCGATACCAGACTGTGCGCGCTGACGCGGTTCACGCGATCGACTTCTGGGATGAGCACACCTGGGGCGCCGACTGTGCCGTGCGGGATCCCTCGGACGAAGACACGCTGGTCCAATGGGGTCACAAAGCATCCCTGGCCTACACCGGACGAAGCCTGAGCTCGCTGCTGGCCCGCGACGGCGTTGCCGAGCTGGCGCGGCAGGTCCAGCGGGACTCCGCGGACCGCCTGCTGATCTTCAATCCGCTGCCGTGGCCGCGGACCGTTGCCGGCCGCGTGCCGGACCCCACGTCACCGCGCGGGCGTCCGGACGACCAAACCTCGGGCCGCCATTTCCAGGATCGCGCCTGGCTGCGCGACGTGCGCATTCTCAAGCCGGTCGAGGTGCCGGCCTTTGGTTATCTGGTCGTGGGGGACGATGCCTTCGAAGATCCCGCGTCCATCGAGGTCTCCGATGCGCTGGTCCTGGCGAATCGCCACTTTCGCCTTTTCTTCGATCGCTCGGTCGGCGGGATCACCGGGTTTTCCGACCGGCAGATCGGCCAGAGTCTGGTCGATTGGGAGACCGGAATTCCGTTTTTCGGGTTCGTTCACGAGATGGTCGCGAGGCGGGGGGCCGGTTCGCCGCGAAACCTGATCTGGGAGCCACCACCCGGGCCGGGGTGGCGACCTACCTGGCCCGCCGAGCGTCAGGTGCGAGCCACGGTGATCGAGCAACGCGTGGAAAAAAGCGCGCTTGGCATGCGGTGCGTCCAGCGTCTGCGGGCGCCCGGCGTCGAAAACCTGGTGCAAGAGACGTTTCTACCGGCGTACGCCGAGCAGATCGAGTTGACCGCCTCCTGGGATATGACCTCCAGCACCCACCCGGAGGCAACCTACCTGGCTTTCCCCTTCGAGATGGAGAACGCCCGCGCCTGGATCGACCTTGGCGGTCAGTCCTATCGACCCGAGGAGGATCAGCTTTCCGGGGCCTGCCGCGATTACTTCACTGCCCAGCGTTGGGTCGAGCTGGCGAACGAGCGGTGGGGCGTGACCGTCGCGACGCCTGATGCGCCGATGGTCCAGCTTGGCGGCTTTCACTTCGGGGCCAAGCAAAGCAGCTTCGCCTTGAAGCGCGCGACGTTCCTCGGCTGGGTGACGAACAATTACTGGTCGACGAACTTTCGGGCGCATCAACCCGGGCGAGTCCGCGCGCGCTACGTGCTTCGCCCGCACGCCGGTCCGTTCGACGAGACCGCCGCCCATCGCTTCGGCGCCGAGGTCGCCGTTCCCCCGCTCTTCCAGCACCTTGGCGAGACGGCGACGGAGAATCCACCGCTTCCGGCTCGCCAGGGCACGCTTTTGCAGCTGCCGGCGAGTCCGGTGCTGACGCTGCGGATCAAGCCCGATTCGACGGGCGATGGGTTGATCGTCCGTCTGTTGAACGCAAGCGACGAGTCGGTCGAGGCTTGGATCATGCCGGGGCTGCTTTCGATCGCGCGGGCCGAGCAGTGCGACCTTCTCGAACGGCCGACTGGCCCGGTCGAGGTACTCGCCGGCTGCGTTCGGCTCGAGCTACCGCGGCGCGGCCTGACCTGCCTTCGCCTCGACGTTCGTCGCTAAGACTGCCGCTGAATCAGCAGGTAGGAAAGCGCGCCGACCACGCCGAGGCCCACCAGGCTGCTGATGACGACCAGGCCAAACGTCGACCCGGGGCCGCCGGACGACGCGGTCGCGCCGGGCGTCGCGACAACCGTTGCCGGTATCGTCGGTACGATCGTCGGTTGCTGGACGGCCTCGGGCGTGGCCACCACCGGAGTCGAGGCCGGCGGTGGGGTCGGCACCGGTGACGAAACGGGCGCTGGCGTCGCGCTCGCGGGTGCCACGACGCTCGAGACGGTGATTGGCGTCACGGTCGTGCCACGTTCACGGTAGGACGCTGGACGGAAGTAGCCTTTGTAGAGATCCCCCAGGTCGTGACCGGCGTAGCGTTCGGCAAGGGTCAGGAAGTCGTGGGTCGTGGCGATTCCCCCGCGGTAGGTCGCCACGAAGTCGCGGAGGAACGTGAAGTAGGCATCGGTTCCCATAGTCTCGCGGAGCTGCTCGAGAAAGATCGCGGCCCTTGGCACGAGCAGGCCGGTGTACTGGTCCGAATCGGGATAGTCGGCCGCCGGCGTGTCGAGCGGTTTGGTTCCCCACGTCGCCACCGCCTGGGCGTCGTCGGTTTGCAACCGCGCCCACCCCGCGGAGTACGCGTTCGAGTCATGGTCTTTCAGGAACAGGAAGCCCAACTGGGTCGCCAGCCCTTCGGTCAGCCAGGGTTGACCGGCGCCATCGCTCGCAACGACCGACGCGCACCACTGGCGCGCGGTCTCGTCGGCCACGAGGTAGGTCAGGGAGTCTCGCGCCGTCGCTGGCTGGCGGGCTCGCGCGACTGCCAGGAATCCCAGATTTGGAAACTCATCGCCCGACGTGGTCGCCGTCAGGCCGGGGGTCTCGGCCAAGGCGAGCGTCGGATACCCGTAGGGGCCAAGATGACGGGTGAGCCAGTCAAACGACAGCCTGGTGTCATTCAGGACCGCCTCGCCCTCGGCGGCGTCGCCGGGGAGAAAGTAGGTGGTGATCCTGGTACCGTCGACGCTGGCCGAGCGCGACTGGTACTGGCGTGATAACGCCAGCGCGAAGCCGCGAACGCCATTCGCCGCGAGTGTCCATTCTCCGCCCTGGTGCTTCGTGACAACGCCGGTGCTGGCAATCACGACGTGCGGATCGGTCTTGACGGTGACCTGATAGTCCGCGGCCTCGACGAGAAACGGGTTGCCAACGTCGGAAAAGCGCTGGCGATCCCAGCTTCCCGCCTGATACGATGTGAGCTCGGGGAACCAGTGACCGAGCGCGAGAATTCCGTCCCCGAATTCATAGCTCGGCGTGCCGATCGAAGGTACCGTCTCTTTGAAGGCCATGGTCAGCCGCGCCGTGGCGTTTGACGCCAGAGGCGAGCGCAGCGGGATCTCCATGACCACGTCGTCGAACGTGGGCTGCACCCGGGTGCCGTCGACCGTGACCGTCCCCATCTGAAATCCACTGAAGTGACGGGGGATCACCTCGAAGACGAGCGAGCCGAGCGTGGCGTCGGTCAGGTTGGTGGCTTCGACGGTTTCCTGGGTATCGACGACCTGATGCTGGTCGTCGACGTTCACGGCAAGGCTATAGTGGACGCTCATCGCGCTGGCCAGGGGCAACGGCGCGGCGACCGCCCCCGGCGATGCCAGGGTGTCGAGGCTGACGGCCGCGACCAGAACGACGGCAAAAAGCTGACGCGCGATCAACGGGGAGCCGTGGACGACGTGGTGGCGCGCTCGAACCGCTCGAAGAAGTCTGGAAACGTCTTGGCGACGCAGCCCGGATTGGCGATCTTCAGGCCGGGAACGCGCAGTCCGGTCACCGCGAAGCTCATCGCCATGCGATGATCGTCGTAGGTTTCGACGACCGCGGCGGAGAGCGAGGAGGGCGAGATCTCCCAACCGTCGTCGCGCTCGACGACCGAGGCGCCCAGTCGCTTCAGCTCGGTCGCGACCGCCGCGACGCGGTCGGTCTCCTTGCGGCGAATGTGACCGATTCCGCGGATTCGGACCGGGCCGCTCGCGAAGGGCGCGATCGCCGCCAGGGTCTGGGCGACGTCGGACAGATCGGCCAGGTCGACGTCGATACCGGTCAGTTGATCGGGTCCCTGAAGCTCGACGAAGTCATCGCCCCAGGTCAACTGGCATCCCATGCGGGCGAGAATACCGGCCAGCCGGAGGTCTCCCTGGGCGGACGAACGGCCGAGCGCCTCGACGCGGACTCGCCCCCCGGTGACGGCTGCCGCGGCGAGAAAGTAGGAGGCCGCGCTGGCATCCGGCTCGACGCGATAGACCTGACCACGGTAGGACTGCCCGCCGGGGACGAGAACGCGGCGATACTCCTCGTTCTTGACGGTCGCGCCGAATGCCGCCATCACGCTCGCCGTGAGATCCACGTACGGTTGTGACACCAGCGTGCCACGGATCACGAGCTCCATTCCCCTTGGCGTGCACGGCGCGATCATCATCAGCGCGCTGACGTACTGGCTGCTCAGATTGCCGGGGATCTCGACCCGACCGCCCTCGAT
>JBOGTX010000934.1:0-3653 GCA_050695695.1 Chloroflexota bacterium | reverse complement strand
GTGCTGTACTATGCTGATTGGTTGAGTCGGCGGCGCGATCGAGTGGCGAGTTTCACCACCGGCACCCTGCCCTTCGGCATCACGATCACTCTGGTCTGCGCGCTGGTCGTTTTGCAGCCCGACCTGGGGAGCGCGTTTGTCATCGCCGCCACCGCGGTCTGTCTGTTTTTCATCGCCGGCGCCGATCTGGGGCACCTGTTCCTCGGCCTGATCGTGGGCATCGGCGCTTTGGGCGCGCTCATTCTGAGCGCGAGCTATCGCTTTCAACGGATCACCGCCTTCCTCGATCCTGGCAAGGATCCGCTCGGGATCGGTTGGAATACCTTACAGGCGGAGATCGCCCTTGGCTCGGGCGGCATCTTCGGTCTCGGGCTCGGGGACAGCCGCCAGAAGTTCTACTACCTGCCAAACGCCCAGACCGATGCGATTTTCGCGGTGATTGGCGAGGAGCTCGGGTTGGTTGGCACCCTGGCGATTATCCTTTTGTTCGGCTTCATCGCACTCCGGGGCTATCGAGTCGCGTTGCGCGCGCCGGACACCTACGGGGCGCTGCTCGCCGCGGGCGTGACGTCGTGGCTGGTCGTCCAGGCGCTGATCAACATCGCGGTCGTCACCGCGACGGTACCCTTTACCGGTATTCCGCTGCCCTTCGTCAGCTTTGGGGGATCTTCATTGATCGTGTCTTTGATGGCGGTTGGCCTGCTCCTGAACGTCTCGAGGCAGGCGCTCGCGCCCGAACCGCGGACGTCGACGGGCGGGCGGGCCGCACGGATCAGGGTCGCCACCCGATGAGCGGGCCGTTGCGCGTTCTGCTGGCCGGCGGGGGCACGGGTGGGCACGTTTATCCGTCGCTCGCCGTGGTCGCGAGCGCACGGGAACTGGCCGACTCGGCGCCGGAGTTCCAGTACGCCGGCAGCTCGAATGGATTAGAGCGTCCGATCGTGGAGCGGGCCGGTCTGCCATTCCGGACCGTGGACGCCGGGGCCGTTCGTGGACGATCGGCGGTCGCCGCGGGCCTTGGGTTGGCGCGCTGCCTGCGGGGCATCTCCCAGGCGCGCGAGGTGATTCGGCGCTTCCAGCCACACGTCGTGCTGGCGACCGGTGGATTTGTCGGTGTGCCGGTTGTCCTGGCAGCGCGCCTGTCCGGCGTGCCCACGGTGGTCTACCTCCCCGACCTGCGACCGGGCTGGGCGGTCCGGCTGCTCGCACGCGTCGTCACCGTGGTCGGTGTGTCGTTCGAGGAGGTCCGCCCGTACGTTCCGTGCCGCCGGGTGGTCGTGACCGGATATCCGGTCCGTCCTGAGCTACTCTCCTGGACCCGCGCCAGGGCACGGGTGTCTCTTGGCATTCCCGTTGACGCCCCGGTCACGCTCGTCATCGGGGGAAGCCGAGGCGCGCGCACCTTGAACCAGGCCATCCAACGCGACCTGACACCGCTGCTCGAGCGCTCCTGGGTGATCCACGCGTCGGGCGCGGCGCATTTCGCCGACCTGAACGCCGAGCGGATCAGGTTACCCGGCGCGCTGCGCGACCGCTACCACCTCTTCCCGTACCTGGAGGCCGAGCTGGCGCCGGCGATGGCGGCGGCGACGCTGGTCGTCGCGCGTTCCGGCGCGTCGGTACTGGGCGAGCTACCGGCGGTCGGGGCGCCGGGCGTGCTGGTACCCGGACCGTTCGCCGGGACTCACCAGCGCCTCAACGCCGACTTTCTGGCAAGTCGCGGCGCCGCGGTCATCGTGGACGACCAGGCCGCGCAACATGGAGCGCTGGTGACCGAAACCCTGGTCCTCCTCGCGGACGCGCCCCGGGTCGAGGAAATGGCGCGGCGCTCCCAGAGCCTGGCCAGGCCGGGTGCCGCCCGCGCGTTGTTCCGCCTCGTCGCGGAGGTCGCCGAGCGAAAGACTGGGAGATGGGTGGAGGGGTTGGCGTGAGCTATTCGTATTTGATCTTCGCCGCGCTGGTCATTTTCGGGGCAGTTGGCTTCTGGCGTGGCTGGCTCCGCGAGGTCGTGACCCTCGCGAGCCTGCTCGTCGTCTGGATGATCCTTGATGCGCTCGGCCAAACGCTGGTGGGCTTCGTCAATCGCGTCTATCTGACCCTCGGGTTCGTCGCGCGCGATGGGGTCGATGCTGCGCATCCGACCGCCCTGATCCAAGCGCTTCGCCAGAATCCCCTGGTCGATCCGCGCCATCCTGATTTCTTTCTCGGCGTCCTGCTGACGGTCGCGGTGATCTCGATCTACTTCGCGGCCAGTCGATTCGTGGCTCCAGCGGCCGGCTGGTCGGCCCAGGCGCTTGGCGTGCTGGTCGGCTTCGCGAACGGGTACGTGGTGACCTATCTCGGATTCCGCTTCTTCGCGCCGGGCGCGCGATTCGAGCTTGCTTTCTCGCTGAGTCCAAACGGAGTCGCCGATTCGCTCGGGCGCCTGCTCCCGACCGTGCTCGTGGCCGGTGTCGTGCTGGCGGTCGGGATCGCGTTGCTGAGTGGACGGCGCGCGGCCTCGCGGGGGAGCGGACGCCCGGCGGCCGGTCGGTCAAAGGGATGAGTCGCATGCCTGTGCCGCCATCATTTCCGGTGCCCGCGGACTCGATCATTCACCTGATTGGCATTGGTGGCACTGGCATGAGCCCGCTGGCGACGGTTCTCAAGCAGGCCGGCTATACCATCACCGGTTCGGATCTCCACCGCTCGCCCGCGGTCGATGCGCTGATCGAGCTTGGAGTTCCGATCGCGATCGGCCACGCTCCGGCCAACGTGACCGGAGCGAGCCTGGTCATCCGGTCCTCGGCGGTCCCCGACTCGAACGCGGAGGTGCGGCAGGCGCTCCACCTGGGGATGCGCGTCCTGAAGCACGCCGAGTTCCTTGGCTTGCTCAGCCGAACCCGACGTACCCTCGCCGTCGCCGGAACCCATGGCAAGACCACGACGACGGCGATGCTGGCGACGATTCTTCTGGCGGCGGAGCTGGACCCAACGGTTCTGGTCGGGGGTGTCATGCCGCTTCTCGGGTCTGGCGCGCGGCTGGGGTCGAGTCAATTCCTCGTCGTCGAAGCCGACGAGTTCGACCGGAGGTTCCTCGAGCTTCGCCCCGAGATCGCGATCGTCACCAACGTCGAGGCCGACCACCTCGACTATTTCGGCGACCTGCCCGCCATCGAACAGGCCTTCCGCGAGTTCCTGGCGCCGGTCCCCGATCAGGGATGGGTCGTCGCCGGCGCCGACGATCCGGTCGCCGCCGCGCTCGCCGTCGAGAGACCCTCGAACGCGGTGACGTTCGGACTGAGCGCCCTCGCGGAATGGCGCGCGGTCGGAATCTCGCGGAACGAGCTGGGCGGCAACGATTTTTACGTTCAGGCCCACGGGACGCTGGTTGGGCATTTCCACCTGCCCGTGCCCGGCCTCCACAACGTCTACGACGCACTGGCTGCCATCGTGGCGGCGGGCCGGGTTGGAGTAGACTTCACGGTCGCCGCGGCCGCGCTCGAGAGCTTCGCGACGGTCGAGCGGCGGCTTGAGCGCAAGGGAGGCGTGGCCAACATCGTCGTCTACGATGATTACGCGCATAATCCGACCAAGATTCGGGCGAGCCTGGCGGCGCTACGCGAGCAGCACGAGGGGCGGATCATCTGCCTTTATCAGCCCCACACCTACCA
>JBOGTX010000933.1:0-1621 GCA_050695695.1 Chloroflexota bacterium | reverse complement strand
AGCGCCACCCAGCAGAGCAGCTTCGAGTACAAAAAGTGGCGTGGGCCGCCGCGAACTTCCCAGATGCCGCGGTCAGGCTCGCGCCAGCGCGCCACCGCCCGATTCGCCAGGCTGGCCAGGACGGCCCAGAGGCCATCATCCGGGGGGCAGGTTCCGTCGTGGCAAAAGTGCGCCGCGTCGAGGACCTCGCCGTAGACGTCGAGCTGGATCTGGTCGGCGGCCGCGTTGCCCACACGCACCGGCCGCGACCCTCGGTAGCCGTCCAGGTGGCTCAAAATCTCCTCGGGAAGGCGGGGATCCCCGTCGATGGTGTACATGATCTGCAAGTGATGGCGGTGGGTCGTCCAGACCGTGCGCAGCCAGCTGAAAAATTCATCGGCCGCCTGGTGGTAGCCCAGCGCCTTCAGCGCCTCGAGAATCAACGCGGAGTCCCGGAGCCAGGTGAATCGGTAGTCCCAGTTGCGCGAGCCGCCGATCCGCTCCGGAAGCGAGGTCGTCGGCGCGGCGACCACCGCGCCGGTCGGCGCGAAGGTGAGCAGCTTCAGGGTCAGCGCGCCGCGCCGCACCAGATCGCGGTATGGCCCCTCGTAGGCGCAGGCGGCGGACCAGCGCTCCCAATCGCCGAGGGCGCGGGCGAGCGCGGCGTCGCCGGGCACCGGCGGGATCGGGTCGCTCTCCGGCTCGCCATTCGTGGAAAAGCGGAGCCCGAGCCAGAACCGATCACCCACCGCGACCCTGACGCGTCCGCGCATGCGGCCCGAGGAATCGGCCGCCAGCGGGAACGGGCAGGCGAGAGTGGCGGACGAGCGGCCGTCACGCGCCACCACGCCGCCGGGCGCCGCGACCAGGTCGGTCGTCGCGCGGGCGTAGTCGAAGGTCGGGTGAAAGGCCGCCTCGACGTCGACCTCGCCGGCGATCCCTTCGATCAGCCGGAAAATCGCGGCGCCCGCATCGGAGGGGCGGTCGGCCGCGCCGGATTCCGGTGAGCGCATCGGCATGAAGTCGGTCAGGCGAATCTGGCCAGCGTCGGTCTGAAAGGTCGTGGCGAGAACGTTTGTCGGCCCCAGATAGGCACGAGTGGCGCGGGAAGGTCCTACCGGCGCGACCTGGAAAGATCCGCCCTTGTCCGCGTCGAGCAGCCGGCAGAACACCGCCGAGCTGTCGAAGCGCGGCCAGCAGCACCAGTCGATCGAGCCATCGCGGGCCACCAGTGCCACGGTCCGGGTATTGCCGATCATGGCGTAATCCGCGACCGGACGGTAGCCGCGCGATCCAGTGATCGGCCGGCTTGCGGCCTCGTCTGAGCTATCAGAGCTCGGCACGTCGATTGTTCTCCTTCAGGGTGGCGTTTGCCACATCTTCCTCATATTCTATACCCCCCAACCGGGGATGACCACCGATTCCCGGCCAAAAGGGGCAAAACGCGGAATCGCTGGCGGCATCGCTTGCGCTTCGACGTGTCCGCGTTATACCACGGCGCTCGGTGTGGTAGACTGCTAGCCATCGACGAGCGCGTCGGCTCGAAAAGAGTGAAACGATGGCTAATTTCACCCACCGCATCACGACCGAGTCCGAGCTCCGGGAGCTGATCGGCTGGCCCGGCGATCTCGCGGTGCGCAAG
>JBOGTX010000932.1:0-4975 GCA_050695695.1 Chloroflexota bacterium | reverse complement strand
CTGGAAGCGCAGGTTGAACAGCTCCTGGTACGCTTCCGTCAGCTTGTCCCGCAAATCCTCATCGCTCAGTTGATGAGCTTCTCGTGCTTTCACCGGTCTTTCCCCACGTCTTCTAGTCGCCGCTTTCGACCGGGGCGCCTTCGCGCTGGACGAAGCGCGTCTCGACCGGCAGCTTGTGGCCGGCGAGGCGCATCGCCTCGCGGGCGACGACTTCGGTCACCCCGCCGATCTCGAAAAGGACCCGCCCGGGCTTGATCACCGCGACCCAGTGATCCGGCGCGCCCTTGCCGCCTCCCATGCGAACCTCGGCCGGCTTGGCGCTGACCGGCTTGTCGGGGAACACCCGAATCCAGATCTGCCCACCGCGCTTCATGTGGTGGGTCATTGCCCGGCGGGCTGCCTCGATTTGCTTGCTCTCTAGCCACGCCGGCTCGGTCGTGATGATTCCGAAGTCTCCAAAAGCGAGCGTGTTGCCACTGGTCGCCTTGCCCTTCATCCGGCCACGGTGCACCTTGCGATATTTGACTCGCTTAGGCATTAACATTCGACTAGCACCTCTTCCCCGCGCGCGGTCACGCTACACGGCCGCCGGGGCCGGCGCCGGAGGCGGCGGCAGGTTGGCCGGGACCGGAGCCGGAATCGGCTGGGTCACCTTGGCACGTGGCAGGACCTCGCCCTTGTAAATCCAGACTTTCACGCCGATGATTCCGAAGGTGGTCAACGCCTCGGCAGTCCCAAAGTCGATGTCGGCCCGCAGGGTGTGCAGGGGAACCTTTCCCGAGACTTCACGTTCGCGTCGGGACATTTCGGCCCCGCCCAGGCGCCCGGAAATAATGACTTTGATGCCTTTCGCGCCCCGCTGGACCGATCGCGTGACGGTTTGCTTCATCGCGCGCCGGAAGGCGATGCGTCGCTCCAACTGTTCGGCGATACTGCGCGCCACCAGCGTCGCGTCCAGCTCCGGCTGTCGGATCTCGTTGATGTTGACCCGAACCTTCTTGCCGGTCATCTCTTCCAGCCGGCGCCGCAGCTCCTCGACCTTCGCGCCACTCTTTCCGATCACAATGCCGGGCTTCGCGGTGTGGATCGCCACGACGACTTGATTGGCGGACCGCTCGATCTCGACGTGTGCGACGCTCGCGTCCCGCAGATGCCGATCGATATACTTTCGAAGGGCGATATCCTCGTGGAGAAGGCGAGTGTAGTCCTTCTCGGCAAACCAATGCGCTTCCCAGTCCTTGATGACTCCCAGACGGAAGCCAATCGGATGGACCTTCTGGCCCACTACAGAACCTCCTTCTCCGCGACAATCGCGGTCACGTGACTTGACCTTTTGAGCAGGGGGCTCACCCGTCCGTGGGCGCGCGGCCGAAACCGGCGCTGGGTTGGCCCCTCGTCGACGAAAATCGTCGAGACGAATAGCGAATCGATGTCCATCGAGTAGTTGTTTTCCGCGTTCGCCGCGGCCGACTGAATCACCTTCCGAACGTGCTGGGCGCTCTTTTGCGGCATGAACTGCAGCATCGACAGAGCTTGCTTCACCGGGCGACCCCGCACGGCGTCGACGACCAGCCGCGCTTTCCGCGGCGAGATGTCAAGGTATTTCGCGGTTGCTCGTGCTTCCATGCGTCTCTCGCCCCGTTTCTATTTCTTGACCTGAGTCGCGCGCTCGGCGGACTTTCCACCGCCGTGGCCGCGGAAATGCCGAGTCGGCGCGAACTCTCCGAGCTTGTGGCCGACCATGTTTTCGGTCACATAGATCGGCACGTGGCGTCGGCCGTCGTGAACCCCGATCGTGTGGCCGACCATCTGTGGGAAGATGGTCGAGTCTCGCGACCAGGTCTTCAGCACCCGCTTCTCGCCAACGCGGTTCAGCAGCTCGACTTTCTTCAGCAGGCCAACGTCGACGTATGGCCCTTTCTTCGCCGAACGAGTCACTCGATCTCCTTACTTCCGCCGCCGCACGATGAAGCGGTTGCTAATCTTATTGCGCTTGCGCGTTCGATGACCCATGGCGGGCTTGCCCCACGGCGTCTTCGGCCCGGGCAGCCCGATCGGGGATTTGCCTTCGCCACCGCCGTGCGGATGGTCGCGAGGCGTCATCGCCGAGCCGCGGACCGTCGGCCGATAGCCGAGGTGCCGCTTGCGCCCGGCCTTGCCCAGGCTGATGTTTTCGTGCTCGACGTTCCCGACCTGGCCGACCGTCGCGTAGCAGCGGGCGCTGACGCGCCGCTCCTCGCCGGAGGGCAGGCGCAACAGGACCATCAGCTCGTCGCGCGCCATGATCTGCGCGCCGGCGCCGGCGCTTCGTACGATCTGCCCACCCCGTCCCGGCACCATCTCGACGTTATGGACCGTCGTCCCTGGCGGAATGTGACTGAGCGGCAGCGCGCACCCCGGTCGCAGCTCCGCCTCGGGCCCGGCGCTCACCTTCTGTCCCACGGTGAGGCCAAGCGGCGCGAGAATGTAGCGCTTCTCGCCATTGTCGTACTTGAGAAGCGCGATCCGCGCCGAGCGATTCGGGTCGTACTCGATCGAGACGACTTCGGCCCGAACGCCACGAAGGGTGCGCTTGAAATCGATGATCCGATAGGCGCGCTTCTCGCCACTTCCCCGGTGGCGCGTGGTGATGCGCCCCTGGTTGTTTCGCCCCGCGTTGCTCTTGAGGGGGACCGTGAGCGACTTCTCCGGCTTCTTGGCGGTGATCTCCTCGAAGGTGAAGGCGGACATGCCACGGCGCCCAGGAGACGTCGGCTTGTATTGTTTGATCGGCATCTGAGAGTCTCCCCTGGGGCCCTTACGGGCTCCCGAATGCTTCGATACGTTGCCCGGGCTTGATCGTCACGACCGCCTTCTTCCAGTCGCGGGTCATGCCACGACTCTTGCCGACGCGACGCAATTTGCCGTGGACGTGGCTCACGTTGACCGCGAGGACGTCGACCTTGAACAGTGTCTCCACGGCGTGTCGAATCATCGGCTTGTTCGCGGCCACCGCGACTTCGAAGGTGTATTTGTTCTGCGCATCAAGCATCGTATTCTTTTCGGTGATCAGCGGTCGACGCAACACGTCGTACAGTTCCATCGTTAGGTCCTCGGAATGAAAACCCGCCAGGTACGTTTGTCCTGGCGGGTTCTGAATTAGCCAGTGGCCGCGAGCCTTTGCTCGAGTCGGCGGACCGCGTCTAACGGCAACATAATCATCGGGTGGTTCACCACCTCGTAGATGTTGAGCTGGTCCACGAACGTCGTCGCGGCCCCCGGGATGTTCCGCGCCGAAAGGTAGACGTTCTGGTCCACCTCCGGCGTCACCAGGAGCACTCCGCGAGACGCGCCGTGATTCTTCAGCAGCTCGACGACTTGCTTCGTGCGCGGCTGCTCGGCGGTCAGCCCTTCCAGCACGCGGATCGCATTCTCCCGCGCCCGCTGCGAAAGGGCGCAGCTCAACGCGCGACGCCGCATCTTCAGCGGCATCTCCTGACGGTATTCGCGCGGATGGGGTCCGAAGACGACGCCACCGCCGCGGTAGTGCGGGGCGCGAATCGTTCCTTGACGCGCGTGGCCGGTGCCCTTCTGCTTCCAGGGCTTCTTGCCGCCTCCGGCCACCTCGCCCCGCCGCAGCGTATTGGCGGTGCCGGTTCGCTGGTTCGCGAGATAGCGCACGATCGCCTGGTGGACCAGCCCTTCGTTGTACGGCAGGCCGAAAACCGCCTCATTCAGTTCGGTCGTGCCGACGACGTCGCCGGCGCTGTTGTAGACAGGTACTTCCAACGCTGTACTCCTCAGGGCACAGCTCGATCACCGTGGCGATCACGGTAAACGATGGCCACAAGTCACAATTATACAGGAACAGAAGCGGAAATTCTAGGGAAGGCGAGGATTGGCCCGGCATGCCGCCAATCCTTCGCCTTCCCTAGGCAGGCTTTCCGCGGCTCGTCTTCCGAATGATGACGAGCGCCGACTTCGCGCCGGGCACGGCGCCTTCGAGTAGCAACAGGTTCCGTTCGGGCTCGGCCCGAACCACCCGCAGGTTCTTGACGGTCACCCGTCGATTCCCCAGGTGGCCCGCCATGCGCATGCCTTTGAGAACGCGGCCGGGCGTGGTCGTCGCTCCGATCGAGCCCGGCGCCCGGTGACGGTCGGATTGCCCGTGGGTTTTCGGACCGCCCCGGAAGTGGTGGCGCTTGACGACCCCGGCGAAGCCCTTTCCCTTCGACGTCGCGACCACGTCGACGAGGTCACCCGGCGCGAAAATGCCGACGTCGACCTTGTCTCCAATGGCCGCCGCCTCGTTCTCGGCCAACCGAAATTCGCGCAAGTTCTGGAGCGGGGGCACATTCTTCAAATGCCCGCGCTCCGGCTTGTTCAAGCGCTTCGATTCTTCGAAGCCCACCTGGACCGCGCTGTATCCCTCGTGTTCTGGCGTCCGGACCTGCGTCACGTAGCAGGGACCCGCTTCCAGGACGGTGACGGGAATGGCGGTGCCTTCGGGACTGAAGACCGTCGTCATGCCGCGTTTGCGGCCGAGGATCCCCGGTACCATGTGTCACCTACAGTTTGATTTCGATGTCGACCCCGGCCGGCAGGGTGAGCCCCATCAACGCGTTCACCGTCTTGGGCGTGGGCTCGAGAATGTCGATCAGACGCTTGTGCGTGCGAATCTCGAACTGTTCGCGCGAGTCCTTGTCGACGTGTGGCGAACGAATCACACAGAACTTCTCGATGTGCGTGGGAAGCGGCACCGGGCCGGCCACCCTCGCTCCCATGCGCTCGGCGGTATCGACGATTTGAACGGCCGACTGGTCGAGAATCTTGTGATCATAGGCTTTCAAGCGGATGCGAATTCTTTGTTTTGGCATCAGTTACTCCAGGATCCTGGTGACGACACCCGCGCCGACGGTGCGGCCGCCCTCGCGGATCGCGAAGCGCAGCCCGTCTTCGAGGGCGATCGGCACGATCAGTTGCACCGTCAGGGTCA
>JBOGTX010000931.1:0-12504 GCA_050695695.1 Chloroflexota bacterium | reverse complement strand
ACACTGGGCAGCGACGCCACCGTGGCAAGCGCGACGAGCCAGCGGCCGCGCCCGCTGGATGGCCAACCCACGAGCTCACACCAGACCAGCGTCGACCAGAGCAGCCCGATCGCCAGCGCGATCGTCGTTCCGACCTGGACGATGGAAAAGGGGACGAGGGCCAGCGGGGCGAGGAGCACGACGGTGTAGAGCGGGTAGGAAAAGCCTTGATAGCCGGAGGGGTCCAGCCCAGCTTCCGAGGGCGCGCGGAGACGACCGTAGTAGCCGGCCTCGTTCTGGCGAGTCGCCTGGTCAGAGTACGGGTTCTGGCCTTGCAACACCATGGCGCGCGTGCCGAGCCAGCGTGGGAACAGGTCGGAGACCGTGGCGCCCGGCGCCAGGGTAAAGCGCGCTCGACGCGCTTCCACCGACCGGACCGCGAAGGCAAGGTTGACGAGCAGGGCTAGCCCAACCAGCACGAAGCCGAGACGTCGTCCGACGCGCATCCGAAAAATGCTCCCCGGCGAGGTACGGATCAGGGAGTAGCGCCCTGGAGCAATCCCCGCTGAAGGCCGATCGTGATGGCCTCGGCCTTGTTCCGCGCGTGCAGCTTTTGAAGAATGTGCGCCCGGCAGTTGTCGACTGTCTTCGCGCTCAAGCCGAGCTTCTCGGCGATTTCCCGGCTCGTCCGCCCGGAGGCGATGAGCTCGAAGATTTCTCGTTCGCGCGGGGTTAGCTCGTCGTCGTCGGTCAGCGGCAGATCCGCCTGGTTGATCTGCTCGACGACCATGCGCGCGACGGCGGGGTGGAGCACCGATTGCCCGCGGTGGACCGCGCGAATGGCATCGGCCAGATCGGCGCCCGCCGACTCTTTAAGCAGGTAGCCGCGCGCGCCGGCTTTGAGCATGCCAAAGACGGTAAAGCTGCTGTCGTGCATCGTCAAGACCAGCACTTCGCTGCGCGGCGAGGCCTGGCGAATGGCACGGGTTGCCTGAGTGCCCGAGAGGCCGGGCATCTGGGCGTCCATCACGACGACGTCCGGGGCGAGTTGTTTTGCCAGGCGGACTGCCTGAAGGCCGTCGCCGGCCTCGCCGATGATTTGAACGTCGGACTCGCGCTCGAGGAGTGCTTTGACCCCCTGACGGAGAATCGTGTGATCGTCGACCAGGAGTACCCGAATGTTAGCCACTTCTTCCTCCGGCGTACGGCAACGTCGCGCGAACCGTGGTACCGCGGTCGGGCGCCGACGTGATGATCAGGCTTCCCCCGAGCTGGCGAACCCGTTCGCGCATTCCAAGAAGGCCAAGGCGCGGGACCTCGGTCGTCAGCACCCGGTTGGCGTCGAAGCCACGCCCGTCGTCCTGGACGACACAGATCACCCGTCGCGGCTCCAGGATCAGCTCGACCTGCACCGAACGGGCACTGGCGTGGCGGGCGACGTTCGTGAGCGCCTCCTGGACCAGCCGAAAGATCGCCATCTCGACCGCCTCGGGAAGGCGAGAACCTTTCGGCGCGCTGAACCGGGCCGGCACCTGGTATTGCGTCTCGAATTCATGGACCAGCCAATGGAGAGTTGGGACGAGGCCGAGCTCGCTCAGCATCGGCGGGCGCAGGCTATAGACGAGCCGGTGCAAGTCGCGGGTCGCGGCGACGAGGGTCTGACGAATGTCCTGGAGCTGCGCGGTGATCTCACCGCGATCGGTCGGCAGATCTCGAATGCAGGTGTCGATCTTGAACAGGGTCGCGGTGAGGATCTGGCCGGTCTCGTCGTGGAGCTCGCGGGCTAACCGGTTGCGCTCGTCCTCGAGAATCTGGAGGGCGTCGTCGTGCGTATGAGCGTCCAATCCGTCGCGCCGGGCCTGTTCTTGAAGGTATCCCTGGACCGCGGCTTCGACTGCCTGGAGCACGATCTCGCAGCTCGCGGCAACCTCCGGATCCGGCCCGCTGCCGGTGACGGCGGTCTGGACGGTCTGGCGAACCACACCGAAGATCCGCTGGATCGGCGTCCCGTCTTGCGCGGCGGTTTGACCCTGCTGGCGGAACTGGCGACGGAGTCGGGAAAGGACCGAGGGCGCGTCATTCGCCTTTTCGAGGACCGCCAGGTACGCGTGCTGAAGCGCGCGCACCGGGCTATTCGGTAGCCGCAAGGGGTAGGCGACAGTACCGCTCACGACCGACTCGGCCGGTTGAATCGCGAGCCAGGACCGCGACTCAACGGATTCGGACGCCAGCAAGTGTTCCTCGTTCGGGATACGCATCGAGCACTGCACCTTTCGCGGACTCGTCGGAGCGCCGAGCATGAATCGCGACCGGGGCGCCGGAACGGCGTTGCCCCCCCACATTCCAGCCCCTCTTACTATAACGGGGAACTTTCCGAATGCGAGATGGCAAAAAGTACTATTTGCCGGTCTCCTCGTGACGTTTGTACGATACGCCGTTCGCGGCGTGATTCGGTTGAGACAGAGTTGAGCTAAAGTTGAGTCTCGGCTGGTTTGGACCGACGCCAGTCGCCAGCCGAGTCCTACTCGTTCGAACGTGCGAGGCGCAATCCTGGATCACTCGCCCGCGCGGCGGTCGTCGACTCACTCCCACACGTCATAACACGTGACCCGCCCGGAAGGTGCTCGTTTCCGAGCGCGGGTTCATCCGATATAATCGGGCGGAGTAGCTTTCTTTGGCGCTAACTTGCGTGGTGAGGGAGACACGATGCCGATTCTGGTCACCGGCGGTAATGGCTACATTGGTCGCTGGCTCGCGCACGAGCTGCTCGCGCGCGATACGGCGGTCGTCACTTTCGATCGTCTGGCGCCCGATCCGGCCGGGCGACCGGCGCTCCCGGCGTCGGCGAAATTCATCGGCGGCGATATCACCGATCGCGACGCCGTCCTCGCGGCCGCGAGTGGGGACAAGTTCAGCGCGATCGTCCACCTGGCGGGAATCGTCACCATGGGCTGCGAACGAGACCCCGACCTCGGCATGCGGGTCAACCTCGGGGGTACCCACAACGTGCTCGAGGCCGCGCGCCTGTGTGGAATTCCGCGCGTGGTCTTCGCTAGCACGATCTCGGTGTACGGTCCGGACGTGGCTCAGCCGATGACCGAGGCGGCACCGGCGCGCCCGCTAACCTGGTATGGGCAGAGCAAGCTCATGGCGGAAGGGCTTGGACTGTACTATCAGCGTCGATTCGGTCTCGATTTTCGGGCCACCCGTCTCGCCGCGATCGTCGGACCGGCGCGGAACGCCGCGTCGGGCTCCGCGACGATGTACACCTCGCTGATCATCGAGCGGGCCGCCCTCGGCCAGCCCTATGAGATCGACGTCGATCCGGAGGCCGGGACGCCGGTCTGCTACGCCAAGGACGCCGCGCGCGCGTTGGCGACTCTGGCGACGGTACCCGAGGCCCCCCAGCGGATCTACCACGTGAGCACCGGCCTGGTCACCGCGCGGAGCCTGATCGAGATCGTGCGCCGGAAGGTTCCCGACGCCTCGCTTCGCTTCAACCCGGATCCATTGCTCGCGCCGGTCAGCCGAATCTCCCGCGATTGGCAGCTCAGCATCGAGGCGGCCGAACGCGAGCTAGGCTGGAAGCCAGCCTATACTATCGAAACGATGGTCGACGACTTGATGGAGATCGCGCGATCGGCGGGAGGCTAGCACCTGGTTAACCGGTCGAGCGCACGAGGATCTGACGAAGATTTTCGCCAAGGATCTGGCGCCGGTGGTCTTCGGGAATGAAAGCGCAGTGGGTGCGGAACGCTTCCAGGGCGTGCTGGTAGGTCATCGCGCGGCGCACGACCGGATAATCCGATCCCCAGCAGAGCCGGCCCGGGCCGAAGTGCTCGTAAAGACCGCGCACGACCCAGGCGCAGTCCTCGAAGGGATACTCCCAGGCCTGCCTGGACACGTAATGGAAGCCAGACATTTTCACGAAGACGTTCGGGAGCCTGGCCGACTCCACGATCTCCCGGAAGAGTGGAAAGGGTGCCGGCTCGGACGCTCGGGCCATGCCCATGTGGTGACAGAGAAAGGGCATCGATGGGAATCGCTCGGCGATCTTGCGTAGCGTCGCCTGGAATCGCGGCGGGATCGCGAAACTCGCGATCTGATGGTGATCGGCCGCTACCGCCAGGAAGGCCAGCCCCTCGTCGGACAGGTACCACGAGCCGTCGTCATCCGATTTCACATAATGCGTAAATCCCTTCGGATGGTACGTTTCGATCGCCTCGGCCATGCGACGGGCGGCGCCGGGCGCGTGATAGGTTTCGGCCCAGGAGCAGTCGACGTCGGCGAGCTGGTGCAGGCGATCGGGGTAACGCCGAACCGCGTCGGCGACGTACTCGTTGTTGTCGGGGTTATGATCGATTCGAGCGCAGACGATCGTCGCCTGATCGATCCCGTTCTGGTCGAGCTCGAAGAGTAACTGCTCGACCGTGCCGCGGCTCTCCGGGTCGGGGACGGCGGGTGAATAAGGCCAGTGGCGCCAGGCGTGACAGTGAGAGTCGACGATCATCTTTTCATCCTCGTTCGGCGAGTCATCCGGATCGGACGCTCGGGGGTGAGCTAGATGATACGCCGAGCGGCGGGCTCGGAAAAGTGGATGGCCGTCAGGGCGGCTGGAGCCCCGACGGCCAGGGCTGGGGGAAGCGGTGGTCAATGAATCCATTTGTCGGCTCACCTCGATCGCCGTTGACCGAGGCAAACCGATCACATCCCGTATTATGCGGTCCGACTCATGAACGAAACGTGAACGGTACGCCTCCCCTCATGAACAAGATCGAGTCATTCCGGCGCGGACCCACGCGATGAAAACGAGCGCGAGCCGCGCACTTGACTTGATTCCGCGGTGCCGTAGGATTGTGGGGCATGATGCATCCCAAGATCCGAGGAATGGCATGACACTCTCGAGACGGAGGACGCGCGACGGTGAGTCTGACGACGCTTAGCGGAATCGATCGACAGCGCGATTTGTTGAAGACCGCGGGGCAGGTTCTGGCTGGTGGTGGCCTTGGCCTGTTCAACCTTCCGGACGAGGTCAATCTGGTCGTGGCGGAGGGGAAGGGGAGCCACGTGACCGACGTGGCTGGCCGTGATTACATCGACTATCACCTCGGCTCGGGGCCGGATCTGCTCGGCCACGCCCATCCCGCGATCACCGAGGCGGTTGCCGCCCAGCTTCCGAAGGGAACGACCTATTACTTCCTGAATCAGCACGCGATTCGGTTAGCCGAGCGCGTCGTCGAGGCGGTTCCCTGCGGTGAGCGCCTTCATTTCACCGGCTCCGGGACCGAGGCGACGTTCTTCGCCCTGCGGGTCGCCCGCGCGCGGACCGGTCGCTCGAAGATCCTGAAGTTCGAGGGGGCCTGGCACGGCATGCACGATTACGCCCTCTGGGGAACCGTCCCCAGCGAGCCAAGCGACTACCCGCGGGCTCGAGTCGACTCGGCCGGCGTCCCCCGCTCGATCGGCGACGAGGTGCTGGTCGCGCCGTTCAACGATGCCGAGCAGGCGGTGGACCTGATCGATCGCCACGGCTCCGAGCTGGCGGCGGTGATCGTGGAGCCGCTCCAACGCGTACTGGTTCCCCGCCCCGGCTTCCTCGCAGCGGTTCGCGAGGCAACGCGCCGGCACGGGATCGTCCTGATCTTCGACGAGGTGGTCACCGGGTTTCGGATCGCCTGGGGCGGCGCCCAGGAGCGCTACGGAGTGGTTCCCGACCTCGCGACCTACGGGAAGGCGATGGCCGGTGGCTTCCCGATGGCCTGCCTGGTCGGCAAGGCGGACGTCATGGCGGTGCTTGACGGTCGCGTCCTGCCCCGGAAAGAGCTGGCCTGGGCCAGCGGCACGCTCAGCGGCAACCCGATCAGCGCGTCGGCCGGCCTTGCCGCGCTCGACGTGCTTTCCCAACCGGGGACCTACGATCAGCTTCATCGCATCGGCGGTCGGCTGCGGGCCGGCCTCGTCGAGATCGGCCGCCGCCACGGTTTTCCGACCCAGGCGCTCGGCGAAGACGCGGTCTTCGGCGTCCGGTTCATCGAAAATGACGACGTCCGAAACTGGATGGACCTTCAGGCCCACGATCGCGCGCTCGGCTTGCGGTGGGGCGTCGAATGCCTGAAGCGGGGGCTGCTGGTGAATCCCAACGAGAAGTTCTACGTCTCGACCGCGCACACCGAGGCCGACCTTGACCGCACCCTCGAGATCTGCGACGCCGCCTTCGCGGCGGTTCGGGCGTGAATTCGGGCGGCGCTAATCGGGCGAGCCAAGCGACCAGACGTTGCCCTGGGCCTTGACGTTGCCCTGGTCGGCGAGCCGCTCCAGGTGCGCGCGAACGTTGCGGGTGGCCATAGCGCGCAAGGTAGGCGGCGTCTCGCGGTAGATTCGCCTGACCAGGGTGTCCACGCTCGCCGGCCCGTCCCGGAGGATCTTCAGAATCTGCCGGTCCCGGTCGGCGCGGTGGGTCAGATATTCCTCGATCCTGCCCAGGCCATCGGGCACGACCGGCCCGTGGCCGGGTAGGATCGTCGAACGCCCCAGCGCGGCCATTCGGCGCAGCGAGCTCAGGTAAGCGGCGAGCGCGCCGGCGCCCTCCGAAAGGACGACGGTGCCGGCGCCGGCCACCAGATCGCCGGTGAAAAGCAGTCGCGGCGCTTCCAGCCAGAAACAGAGGTGCTCGCGCGCGTGCCCGGGCGTCTCGAAGGCGATGAAGTCCGCTGAGCCAGCCGTGGCCGGTTCGCCGTCCACGAGCGCCCGATCGTGGCCCGGAATGCTGGCGTGGGCAAGGATTGGCGCGCCGGTGCGTTCCCGAAGGAGGTAGGCCGCCGGCAGATGGTCCTGGTGGGCGTGGCTGACGAGGAGCGCGGCGATGTGACCCTGGCAACTGGCCACCTCGGCGAGGATGGCCTCGAGGTGGGGAGCCAGGGCCGGACCTGGATCGATCACCGCGACCTCTCGATCGCCGACGAGGTAGGTGTTCGTGCCGTCGCCGGTCAGCGGCGACGGATTCGGGGCCAACAACCGCCTGACGCCCGGCGCTACCAGCATTGACCCACCTCGGCCTCGAGGGCGATCCGTTCGGCGCCGTCGGTTCGGCTCAGCACGGGCTGGACCGTTCGGATCGCCTTGCCGGCGGCGAACCCGAGAAGGTCGTCGACCGAGGACCGCGGTGCCAGGCGCTCGAGATGCTTGCGCGTGGGAAAGACGATGCCGAGCTGGCCGGCGTCGGCGCGGGCCAGCGCGTCGCGGGGGGAGATCCAGATGCCCTCGGTCGTTTCGATCTGACAGTGCAGGGCGGTCTGACCGACTGGCAGCTCGGTCGCGAAGAAGCGAGTGTCGAAGCGACGGGGCAGGTGCGAAGGCGTGATCCAGTGCGAGAAGTAGCGGAGCTGGTGGTAGTCCACGGTCAGCCGCTCCTGGCTCAGGATCGTGGCGAGCGACGTCTGACCGGCTTGAAGGCTTCCTCGATAGGTGGCGAACCGCGGAGCGGCGGCATCCGAGATCCGAAGCGGCTGGCCCAGGGCATCGCGCGCCAGTAGAACCCCGGCTTCCTCGAACAGCTCGCGGATCGCGGCGCGCCAGAGCGCGATCGCTCGCCCCGGACTGACTGGTGGCGCGCTTCCCCGCTGGGTCAGCTCGGCGAGCGCGTCGTCCGGCGAGAACGCGGCGTCACCCGGCTGAGCGGCGACGTCATCCTCGCGCACCGTGCCCCCCGGAAACACGAAAACGTCCGCGAAGGCCGACGCGGTGGCCGGGCGCCGCACCATGAAGACCTCGAATCCAGCGGGCGCGTCGCGGACCAGGATGACCGACGCGGAGGGTCGAGCCGAATCACGATCAGGCATTGCGAGCCAGAGTCTAGCATGCCCGGCCCAATTTTGGGGCTCACCGGTGAAATTGGGCTGGTGCGTGACGTGCCACGCATGCTCGTCGAGGAGGCGAGCATGACTATCGCCGAGCAAATGGCGGATTTCGTGGCTCGGGCAGCCTACGGCGATCTTTCCGAGGGAGTGCGCGAGCAAATCAAAGTCCGGGTCCTGGACTCGCTGGGGTGCGCGATTGGCGCGCTCGACGGCGAGCCGATTCGGGCGATCCGCTCCCAGCTCCATGACTTCGGTGGCAATCCACGGTGTTCCTTGATCGGCGGAGCGCTGACGGCCCCTGACCGCGCCGCGTTCTACAACAGCGCGCTGGTGCGCTACCTCGACTTCAACGACAGCTTTCTGGCCAGGAACGAGACCTGTCACCCCAGCGATAGCCTCGGGGCGGTGCTCGCGGCGGCGGAGTATGCCGGAAAGAGCGGGGCGGACCTGATGACGGCGCTCGCCGTTGCCTACCAGGTGCAGTGTACGTTGAGCGACGTGGCGCCAGTGCGCGCGAAGGGATTCGACCACACCGTCCAGTTGTCCTACGCCCTCGCCGGCGGCGTCTCGAAGGCGCTCGGGTTGGATCCGGGCCAGACCGCCAACGCGATTGGGATTTGCGGCACCGCGTTCAACGCCTTGCGCGTGACCCGGACCGGGGCGCTGTCGAACTGGAAGGGGCTGGCCGCGCCAGAAGACGCTTTTTGTTGCACTCAGGCGACCTTTCTGGCGATGCGCGGGATCACCGGCCCGCCCGAGGTGTTCGAGGGCAATAAGGGGCTGATGGACGCGATCGCCGGACGCTTTCAGATCGACTGGGCGAACGAAGGTCTCGACAAGGTGACGCGCACGATCCTGAAGAAATACAACGCCGAGATTCACTCGCAGTCCACCCTGGAAGGGATCCTGGAGCTGCGGCAGGCGGCCGGCTTCCGGGGTGAGGACGTCGATCGGATCGAGATCGACATCTTCGACGTGGCCTACAACATCATCGGCGGCGGCGAGGAAGGCGAGAAGACGACGATTCGCACGAAGGAACAGGCCGACCACAGCTTGCCCTACATGGTCGCCGCCGCCATTCTCGATGGCCAGGTCATGCCGGCCCAGTATCGGCCGGACCGGATCGTCAGGCCGGAAATTCAGGCGCTGCTCCGGAAGGTCACCGTTCGACCATCGGACGAGCTGAGTCGTCTCTTTCCGGAGAAGATGCCGGTGCGAATCGCGGTCTGGCTGCGCGACGGGCGCAAGCTGTCGATCGAAAAGCTTGCCTACGAGGGCTTCTGGACCCAGCCGATGCGCTGGGAGACGGTCGCCGCGAAGTTCGATCAGCTCAGCGCGCCCTACGCCGACTCGGCGCTGCGCCGAGACATCGTCACCGCGGTCTCCGACCTGGACACGATCTCGGTGGCAGACCTGATGCAACTCCTGACCCGGGTGCGGACTCCGGCGGCGCCGAGCGCCCGCGCCGCCAGCCAGGAAGAGCTCAGACCTGGCCGGTCTCATCAAGTCGAGGAGAGGATGACATGACTGAGAAGCAGGTGGGGGGCATCCCGCGATCGATGCCATTCGTGCGGATGAACGAGCCGCTGCCGAAGCCACGAAAGCGTGGCATGACCGAGATTCGCGGACCCTACTACGCGCCGGTTGGACGGCACTACCTGGAAGACCTGCTGGAGGCAATGGGAGCCTACGTCGATTCGCTGAAGTACGCTGGCGGGTCGTTTTCCTTGATGCCGGCCGACGTGGTCAAGGGCATCGTCGACACCTGCCACGCCCACGACGTCCTGGTGTCGACCGGTGGCTTCCTCGAGTACGTCCTGACCCAGGGGCCGGACGCCGTTCGGCACTACGTCGACGCGTGCAAGAACCTTGGCTTCGACATCATCGAGGTGTCGACCGGCTTCATCTCGATCCCGACCGACGACTGGCTTCGCCTGGTCGAGCTGGTCCAAAAGGCGGGTCTGAAGGCGAAGCCGGAGGTCGGTATCCAATTCGGCGCGGGGGGCGCGACCGCGGCAACCGAGCTCGAGGCGGAAGGGACCCGCGCCCCCGAGTACGCCATCGCCCAGGCGAAGCGCTTCATCGACGCCGGGGCGTACCTGATCATGGTCGAGTCGGAAGGAATCACCGAGAGCGTCGCGGTCTGGCGGTCGGATGTGCCGGCCAAGTTCGTCGGCGCGCTGGGGCTCGACCAGGTCATGTTCGAGGCCGCGGATCCGGCGGTTTTCGCCTGGTACGTCAAGAACTACGGGCCCGAGGTCAACCTTTTCGTCGACCACAGCCAGATCGTCCAGCTCGAATGCCTGCGGGCAGGCATCTGGGGGACGAAGAGCCTCTGGGGGCGCGTGTTGACCTATCAACCCGGCGCGACGCAGTCGCGGGCGGCGTAGGGCGGGAGGCCGCGCCCGGTCACCCGGACTGAAGAAGTCGCTGGGCTTCGTGGAGGACCTCGAATACCCCGGCTCCGGTCGCGCTGCCGCCCTGGGCAAGGTCGCGACTTCCACCACCGCGGCCGCCGATCAGGGGAATGACCTGGCGTAGCAGGCTACCCATGTCGTCGGGGAGGCCAGGTTGCTGGGCGAAGACCAGGTGGGCGCGCGCGCCGGACGAGCCGAGGAGCACCACGGCCGGTCCGCGTTTGAGCACCGAGGTCGCCAGCCGCCTGAGCTCGTCGGGCGGCCGATTCTCGAAGCTGCCAACCACCAGGCGGGCGTGGGGTGACCGCGGCAAGGTGCTACTCGTGGCGCAAAGGTCGCCGGCTTCGCGGTCGAGGACGGTATCCCGCAGCCGCGCCGTCTCGTCCCGGAGGCGATCGAGGTCGTCGAGGGCGCGGCCGAGCGCTTCCGAGAGATCGAGATCGCGAACGCTCAGCCGCTCGGCCAGCAGGCGCGTCGTCTCCAGGCGGGCTCGGTAATCGGCCAGGGCGCGCCAGCCGCAGAGGAACTCGACGCGGGAGGTGGCGCCGCGACGCTCCCAGCGCCGCACCTTGATCGGTCCGATCTGGCCGGTGCGCTTGACGTGGGTTCCACCGCAGGCCGAGCGATCGAAATCCTCCACCTCGACGATGCGGATCTCACCGGTTCGTTGGGTGGGCTTGCGTAGGCCGAACCGTTCGAGTTCATCGACCGGCGCGAAGTGGACGATCACCGATCGATCCTCGAGCACGATCTGATTCGCCAGCGTTTCGGCCGCCTGGACGATCGACGGCGGAAGCGTCGGCGTCTCGAGGTCGATCGTGCAGACGTCGGCGCCGAGGTGGAAGGAGACCGTGCGCAAGGGGCCGGCTCGCTCGAACGCCTGGGAAAGCACGTGCTGGCCAGTGTGCTGCTGGGTGTGGTCGCGACGACGGACCGGATCGATCCGTCCGATCACGCCCACGCCGATCGCTGGCGCCGGGCCTGCCAGCAGGTGGAGGATCTCGCCGTCGCGATCGATCACCTCGATCACGGCGACGTCGGCAAGCTGGCCGGTATCGAACGGTTGTCCGCCCGACGTCGGGTAGAAAGCGGTCCGGTCGAGCATGACCGCGGGGTGGCCGGCCACCGTGTCGACGGCCACCACCCGCGCCGAAAAATCGAGAAGGTCCCCGTCTCGGTAGTAGATGCGCTCGGTCACCGCCGCCTACCGAACCTGAACCGTCACCGATTGGATGCCATTGTTGCCGTAGCCGAGCAGGTTCCAGGGAGCCGATACCGGCTGGACGCGACCGGCGGCGTCGGTCGCCCGAGCCCGCAGGGTGTGCTCGCCAGCTCGTCCGGCATGCCAGGTCGCATGCCAGCGCTGCCAGGAGTAGGGTGATCTAGCGGCTTCGAGATCGGTGGGCTGCCAGGTCTGGCCGCCGTCGACGCTCAGCTCGACCCTGGTGACCGGTTGATTGCCCGACCAGGCAAGGCCCGAGACCTCGACCGTGCCCCGGGGAATGACCTCGCCCGAGGCCGGCCGGGTGATCAAGGCACGCACGCCGCGCTCGCGAACCGGGGTCGGCGCCGCGCCGTCGTTCGGAAAGACGTAGCGCTGCTTTTGGAAATATCCCTCGAAGGGCTTGTCCTGGGCGCGAATCTCGACAAGCCACTTCACCGAGGCCACGCCGTACCAACCGGGCACCAGCAAGCGTACCGGGGCGCCGTGCTCGACCGGCAGCGGCACGCCGTTGATCTCGTAGGCGAGCAGCGTATCCGGATGGAGCGCCACCTCGACGGGCAGGCTCCGCTCGAACGAGATCTCCGCGCCGACGTTCTTCTCGAATCCGCGATCGGCGCCGACGAAAACGACGTCGCGGACGGCGGGCCCGAACGGATCCGGTCCGAGCACGTCGCGTAGCGAGGCGCCGGTCCAGGCGGCCGCGCTCACCGCGCCGTAGCCGAACGGGTTACCCTCGGTGGGTGGCGGAAGGTAGGAGCGGCCGTTCCCGGCGCACTCGAGCGTCGCGTCGAAGGTTCGAACCGGGAGGGACCGAAGGTCGGCCAGGCTCAACGCGCGCGGGTGGCTCACCGCTCCACCAATGGCGAGCCGCCAGGTCTGAGCGTCGAGCACCGGGACCTCGAAATGGTTCCGGATGAAGAACCGCGTATTGGGCGTCAGCGCTTCGTGTTGACGGACGATCGGGGTCTCGGCCACGAACGGCTTGGTTGCCAGAACCACCAGGTCGTCGGCCGCGGGTGATTCGGAG
>JBOGTX010000930.1:0-5256 GCA_050695695.1 Chloroflexota bacterium | reverse complement strand
CCCCGGCGGTGCACCGCCGGGGCGCTGTGTTATCCGGGCCAGATCTGGCTCATGCGACGCGTCCGTCCGCGGCAAGTCGCCGGAACACTCCCGATGGCCCTCGTGATCGCGGGGGCGAAACAACTGGGGGAACAACCATGGACAGCGATCACCTACGTCGTTCCTATTCCCACACCCTCTACGATCCCTCGCTCGAGCACGATGCCTGCGGCACCGGATTCGTCGCCGACGTCTCCGGTCGCCCCTCGCACCGGGTGGTCGAGCTGGCGATCGAGTCGGTCGTCAATCTGACGCATCGCGGGGCGGTCTCGGCCGACGCGAAAACCGGCGACGGCGCGGGGATCTTGACGCCCCTGCCGCGGCGGTTGCTGGCCGAGGAAGCCGCGAAAAAGGGCAAAACGGTCGACCTGGGCGATCTCGCGGTCGGGATGCTGTTCTTACCGGCGACCCCCGAGGCAAGGGCGCGCGCCCGAACGCTGATCGAGGCCGCGCTGGCCGCCGACAACGTGCCGATCGTTTTCTGGCGGGACGTGCCGGTGGACGCGTCGTGCCTCGGCGAGAAGGCGTTCGCCTCCCAGCCGAAGATCGAGCAGGTGGTGATGGCGCGGCCGGCCAACCTGGACGGACTGGCCTTCGAGCGCGCGCTCTACCACGCGCGCAAGCGGATCGAGCGCGACGCGACCCGGGAAGGGATCTCGGGTTTCTACATCCCCTCGTTCTCCTCGCGCACGGTGATCTATAAAGGCCTGTTCGTCGCGCCGCAGCTTCGGCGGTTTTACCTCGACCTCCAGAACCCGGCCTACGAGGCGACACTGGCGGTTTTCCACCAGCGCTACAGCACGAATACCTTCCCGACCTGGTCGCTGGCGCAGCCGTTCCGGCGGCTGGCCCACAACGGCGAGATCAACACCGTCCAGGGCAATCAGAACTGGATGCGTGCCCGGGAGCCGGAGCTGTCGTCGCCGGTCTGGGGCGACAAGCTGGCCGAGCTGACGCCGATCATCTGGGAAGACGCCTCCGATTCGTCGCGCCTGGACAACGTTCTCGAGCTCCTCGACTTGTCGGGACGCGACGTCCTGCACGGCATGCTGATGCTGATTCCGGAAGCCTGGGAGAACATGCCGGACGTCGATCCCGAGCTGCGCGCGTTCTACGAATACCACGCCTGCCTGACCGAGCCGTGGGACGGGCCGGCCGCCCTGGCGTTCAGTGACGGCACGATCGCCGGCGCGGTGCTCGATCGCAACGGCCTGCGACCGGCGCGCTACGTGGTGACCGACGACAACCTGGTGATCATGGCCTCGGAGTTCGGCGTGGTCGAGCTGGATCCGGCCCACGTCGTCGAGAAGGGGCGACTGGGCCCTGGCCAGATGATCGCGGTGAACACCGCGACCCACGAGATCTTGCGCAACGACGAGATCAAGGCGCGCTACGCGCGCCGGCGGCCCTACGGCGAGTGGATCCGCGAGAACATGGTTCGGATGGCCGATCACATCGCCGACCACCTCGACGAGAACGCGAGCGATGGCGTGGTGTTGTCGTCGGCGGTGCCGGACGTCGTGGACGAATTCGCTCTCTATCGCTCGCAACAGGCCTTTGGCTTTTCGAGCGAGGAGCTGAAGTTCGTCCTGGAGCCGATGGGGGTCGAGGGGAAAGAGCCGATCTGGTCGATGGGCGACGACACGCCGCCCGCCGTGCTTTCCCGCAAGGGGCGCCCGCTCCCCCATTACTTCCGACAGCGCTTCGCCGAGGTGTCGAATCCGCCGATCGACCCGCTCCGCGAATCGATCGTGATGTCGCTCGACTGTTATCTCGGGCACCGCCGAAGCATGCTCCTGGAGACGCCGGAGCACGCGCGCCTTTTGCACCTGAAGTCGCCGCTGCTGGACAACGACGCGCTCGAGGCAATTGCCCAGTCCGAGAATCCCGACTTCGGCTCGGTGACGATTCCCGCGCTCTTTGACCCGCAGCGCGGCCTGGCTGGCTTCGAAGAGGCGCTTCAGGTGATCTGCGCCGACGCGGTTCGCGCGGTCGACGCCGGCAAGACGATCCTGATCGTGAGCGATCGCGGGGTCGATGCCGATCACGCGCCGGTGCCGATTCTCCTGGCCGTGGCGGCGATCCACCACCACCTGATTCGACAGGGTCGGCGGCTGAAGGCCGATTTGCTGGTCGAGAGCGGCCAGGTCTGGGACGTCCACCATTTCGCGCTGCTGCTCGGCTACGGCGCCAGCGCGATCAATCCCTACCTGGCGATCGAGTCGATCGGGGCGCTGGTCGCCGACGTCGACGACAACGTGGCCTTCGAGACGGCCTACCACAATTTCGAGAAGGCGATCCACGATGGCCTGCTGAAGATCATGTCCAAGATGGGCATCTCGCCGCTGGCCAGCTACCGCGGCGCCCAGATCTTCGAGGTCGTCGGCCTGAACGAGGACCTGATCGCGCGCTGCTTCCCCGGAACGCCCAGCCGGATTCGCGGAATTGGCCTGGGCGAGATCGCCGAGGACGTCACGCGCCGCCACGACCTCGCGTTCGCGACGGTCAACGGCAAGCCGCGCCTCCCCGATACCGGTCTGTATCGCTTCCGCAAGGAGGGCGAGTACCACGCTTACAACCCGTTCGCGGTGCGGGCGCTGCAGAAGGCCGCCCACAGCGGGGAGTACGCGGACTACCAGTCCTACGCGGAGATCCTGCGTAACCGCGAGCCGGCCGTCTTGCGCGACCTGCTGCGCTTCAAGGCGCGGTCGCCGGTTCCACTCGCCGAGGTCGAGCCGATGGAGTCGATTCGCCGGCGGTTCACGACCCAGGCGATGTCGCTCGGCGCGCTCAGCCCGGAGGCCCACCAGACGATCTCGATCGCGATGAACCGGATCGGCTCGCGCAGCAACACCGGCGAGGGTGGCGAAGACCCCTCGTGGTACCGGTGGGCCGGCGGTGGCGATTCGCCGGACAACAAGACGAAGCAGGTGGCGTCGGCCCGGTTCGGCGTCACGGCCGAGTACCTGGCCCACGCCCAGGAGCTCGAGATCAAGATGGCCCAGGGGTCGAAGCCGGGCGAGGGCGGGCAGCTTCCGGCGCACAAGGTCACCGCGATGATCGCCCGATTTCGCCACGCGATTCCCGGCATTCCATTGATCTCGCCGCCGCCGCACCACGACATTTACAGCATCGAAGATCTGGCTCAACTGATCTATGACCTGAAACAGGCGAACCCACGGGCGAAGATCGGCGTGAAGCTGGTCTCCGAGTCGGGTGTCGGCACGATCGCGGCGGGCGTCGCAAAGGCGTACGCCGATTACATCTTGATCAGCGGTCAGGATGGCGGCACCGGTGCCTCGCCGCTCAGCTCGATCAAAGGCGCCGGCTGCCCCTGGGAGCTTGGCCTCTCGGAGACCCAGCAGGTGCTCGTCCTGAACGACCTGCGCGGCCGGGTGGTGCTCCGGGTCGACGGCGGATTCAAGACCGGCCGCGACGTGGTGGTTGGCGCGATCCTCGGGGCCGAGGAGTTCGGCTTCGGCACGGCCAGCGTGGTCTCGATCGGCTGCGACATGGCGCGCCAGTGTCACCTGAATACCTGCCCGACTGGCGTCGCGACTCAGCGCGAGGACCTCCGGAAGAAGTTCGCCGGTCAGCCCGAGCACCTGATCAACTTCTTGACCCTGGTCGCCGAGGAAGTCCGCGAGGTCCTGGCCGGCCTTGGCTTCCGTCGATTGGATGAGGTGATCGGTCGAGTCGATCTCATCGAACAGACGCCCGACCTGCCTGGACGGATCGCGACGCTCGATCTGAGCCAGATCATCGCCGACGTCGATCCGTCCGGCGATCGGCCGCGGCGCAACGTCCAGGAGCGCAACAACCGCGAGGATACGCCACTGGACGAGACGATCCTGGTCGACGCCGCGCCCGCCCTGGAAGGCCAGGGCCGGGTCGACCTGCGTTACGCGATTCGCAACAGTAACCGGACCCTTGGCGGACGGCTATCCGGCGAGATCGCCCACCGGTTTGGCATCGAGGGGCTCCCGGAGGGCGCGATCTCGATCGCCTTCACCGGGAGCGCCGGACAGTCCTTCGGCGCCTGGTGCGTGAAGGGCGTGCGGCTGGTCCTGGACGGCGACGCCAACGATTACGTGGGGAAGGGCATGTCGGGCGGCGAGATCGTGATTCGCCCGCCGGCGAGCTCGACCTTCAGTTGGCAGGATAACGTCATCATCGGGAATACCGTGCTCTACGGCGCGACCGGCGGCCGCTTCTTCGTGGCGGGTCGGGCCGGCGAGCGCTTCGGCGTGCGGAACAGCGGCGCGCTGGCGGTCGTCGAAGGGTGCGGCGATCACGGCTGCGAGTACATGACCGCGGGCACGGTGGTCGTGCTCGGCACGACCGGCCGCAACTTTGCCGCGGGCATGTCGGCCGGCCTCGCCTACGTGCTCGACGAGGCGGACGAGTTCACCCACAAGTGCAACCGCGAGCTGGTGAGCCTCGATCGGGTCGACGACCGGGCCGACGCCGAGTTCCTGCGCGCGACGATCGCCGAGCACCAGGCGAAGACCGGCAGCCCCTGGGCCCAACAGATTCTCGATCGCTTCGACGATTACCTGCCGCGCTTCTGGAAGGTCGTGCCTCACCCGCCGGTCGTCAAGACCGAAGGAAAGGACGCCCATGGCGTCGTGGCGGTGGTTCACAGCCACACCCACAACCTGCACGGCACCAACGGCGCCCCGAACGGATCGACCGTCGGGGCACCCGCCAACGGCCGCGCCGACGACCGTCCGGAGACGGCGACGACGCGCTGAGACCAACCGGGACTTTCGGGGCACGCCGTTTTTCGCGATCGCGCGCTTGACGTCGTGCCCGACCCTGATTAGACTACCGATGGCTGGCGATACGGTCGAGGCGTTTTCATGGGGCGCCCGTCTCGCGTCCATCCTGGCCGATAGAGGGTTGTGGGATGCAGTGTGAAGCTTGTGGTCAGGGGATGCGCCAGATCAACTCTACCTGGGCAAAGATCAAGCTGTTCTGGTGCGTCCGCTGTCACCTTTTCGTCGAACACCGCGAATCCAGCTGATGAAGTAATCTAGCGATGTTTCTCGGCGCGTCGTCGCCAGCCCCAAAAACTCGACCGCGCCTGATCGACCTCAACCTGATCCCGCCGGAGTATCGGCGGCGGCCGTTTCCGATCGTGACGGTCGGCCTTGCCACGCTCGTCCTGGGAAGCCTGGTTCTCCTCTACGCCGTCTTCTACGCCAAGAGCTACAG
>JBOGTX010000929.1:0-11429 GCA_050695695.1 Chloroflexota bacterium | reverse complement strand
GTGAGCGGGCCCGCCTATGCCGCCAGCGTTGGCCTGGTTCTCTGGGGAGCGCGGAACGGCGACCGGGCAATTGGCCGACGCGCGGTCGCGAGCCGTGACGACCGCTACATCCCTGATCCTCGCAAGGTCGGTGGTCGAGTCAAGGGCTGGCTTCGCGCGATCCTTCCCTAAGCCTCGCGTTCACTTGCTACCTCACTACCACGTGGTCCGTCGGTTCGGCATAACCGAATCGACAAAGTAGGCGCCCGTCGTGGGAGCGCAACGATTAGAGGGGAAATTACTATGATGCCCATGCCAGAAATCGTGTCATTCGCCAACATCAAAGTGGTGGGGGTTGGAGGAGGGGGCAGCAACGCGGTCAATCGGATGGTCCAGGCCGAGGTGCGCGGCATCGAGTTCATCGCGATCAATACCGACGCCCAGGCGCTGGCGCGGACCGATGCCGACCGGAAGATCCACATCGGGGACAAGCTCACCAAGGGATTGGGTGCCGGCGGGAAGCCCGAGGTTGGCACCAAGGCCGCCGAGGAGACCAGCGACCAGATTTACGAGGCGCTGAAAGACGCCGACATGGTCTTCATCACCGCCGGGATGGGGGGTGGCACCGGCACCGGGGCCGCGCCGGTCGTCGCCCAGATCGCCCAGGAGGTCGGGGCGCTCACCGTCGCGGTGGTCACCAAGCCATTTGGCTTCGAAGGGGCACGGCGGCGTAACAACGCCGAGGAAGGAATCGGCAACCTCAAGGACCGGGTGGATACCCTGATCGTCATTCCCAACGACCGTCTTCTTCAGGTCGTCGACAAGAAGATGCCGGTCGAGGCCGCGTTCAAGATCGTCGACGAAGTCCTCCAGCATGGCATTCAGGGTATCGCCGAATTGATCACCGTTCCCGGCCTGATCAACCTCGATTTCGCCGACGTCAAGGCGATCATGTCGCGCGCTGGATCCGCGCTCATGGCAATTGGGCGGGCCGAGGGAGACGAGCGCGCGGCCGAAGCGGCCCGCGCCGCCGTGGCCAGTCCGCTGCTCGAGGTCTCGATTAGTGGCGCCAAGGGCGTCCTGTTCAACATCACCGGAGGTTCCGATCTGACCCTGGTCGAGGTGAACGAGGCGGCGGACATCATCACCAAGGCCGCCGACCCCGAGGCAAACATCATCTTTGGCGCGGTGATCGATCCGCACATGCAGGGTGAGGTGAAGATCACGGTCATCGCGACCGGCTTCGACGGCAAAGCGAATCCGCCACCGCCGCAGCGGCCACCGATCACCAGCTCGCTCAAAGCTTCGCCGGCGCGCGAAGCGCGCGAGCCCGCGCCCCAGCCGAGCTTCCAGAGCGACGACCTGGACATTCCGGCGTTCTTGCGGAGGAGATAGGCGCCCTCATCCCCTACCCCTTCCCCCCAGTGCGCGGGGGAAGGGACTTGAGACAAGCATCTCCCTCAAGACCCCTCTCCCGCGTACTGGGAGAGGGGTCTTGAGGGAGATGCATCTGCTAGATTCGACTGCTCACCACGGGCCGGCCGGACTTTGCCTCTACTTCTCCTCGGGTCCGGTCGCCGACTTCACCGCTTCGATCAGCTTCGCTTCGCGTTGCGCGCCGAGGAGCTCGACCCGATCGTTAATCACGATCTTCGGCACCCCCGATACCTGGTAACGGTCCGACAGATCCGGAAACTCGTTAGCTTCGATCACGTCCGCGGTCACCCGCTCGCTCTCGACCGCCATCTCGTGGGCCAACCTGGCCACACCGGGGCAGTACGGTCAAGTAGGGGTGACGAAGACCCGAATGTGAACGTCCTCCGCCAGCGCGGCAAGGTCATCCCGGGTCGCCTGGCTCAGTGACGTCGTGCCCTTCGACACGTTCGCGAGGTCCTGGATCAAGGTCGAGAACTCGTAGCCCGCCGGCAAGCCCATAAACCGGACCTTCCCCCGGTCCTTTCCCCGAAGCACGATCGTCGGCACCATGTCCGAAGCTACGTCCTCGCTGGCGCCGGCCACCGGATTCGCTTTCAGATCGTGAACCTCCAGCGACAGCTTGTCGGACAGGACGGCAAGCTCGCTCAGCAAGGCTTCGGTATCTTCACAGGTCTCGCATTCTGGCTGGCCGGGGACGAACAACATCGAACGCTTGCGGGTGAATAACTCGATAGAGACTGAATCTTGCAGGTTATCCTGAAGGAACGTCTTCACCTGATCGGCATTGTCGGCCGAGATGATTGGCATCGAACACCTCCGTCTCGGGAACATTGTACCGCGGATGTGTCGGAAAGGGGCGAATGTCGCTCGTGCGAATGGAGCTGTTCGCAAGGGTCATGCCCGGACAGATCATCCCGGCGTTCAGTCTCCGATCGACGTCGAACCGGAGATTCCGTTCGGCGGATCTGGTTGGGACGTGGCTGGTGCTGGCGTTCACCGATGGCGTGGATGACCCCCGGACTCGCCGGATGCTGGTCAACCTGACGGCGGTGTCTTCGCGTCTCGCGATGGCCCGGGCAACCGTGCTCGCGATCGCGCCGGTGGAAGCCGACACCGGATTCCTCGTCGAGCCAGGAATTGCGGTCCCCTTTCCGGTCTTACGCGATGTGGCCGCCGACGTCCACCGTCAGTTCGGCGCGGTGGACTGGAGCGGTCAGCCTGCCGCTAGCCTCTTCATCACCGATCGCGCGGAGCGAGTCGTCTACCGAGCGCTTGGTGGATTGGACGAAAGACTACCCAACGGGCCCGAGGTTCTCACCCTGCTCGACGTCGCGCGCCTCAGTCCGCGCTTCTGATCGGCCGAGCAGTGGTCTCGGGCGGCAATCAGCGTCGGCTACTGAGCGCCGGGATCCTCGCCGCGCCGACGGAGAAACTCCTCGAGCTGCTCGACGATCGACTCCGGACTCGGCAAATCGCCGGACCCGGCGCCCGCGTCGTCGTCGGGGTCCGGATCTGGCTCGGCCCCTGGCTCGCGCTGCTCGCGTTGGCGCACGTAATTGGCCACGTCCGCGTCGTTCGCGATCGCCTCCGCGATCTGGGTGTTGAAGCGCACGGCCGCCCGATCCAGCTCGCTCAGATCGAGCTTCAGATCAAAAAGATCCGCGACCGCGCGGAGAAGCGCGCGCGAAAGGACCGGATTGGCGGTCGACGAGACGTAGTGGGGAACGTTGGCCCAGATGCTGCCGCTGGCGAGACCGCGCTCGCGGCAGGTCGCGCCCAGGACGCCGAGAATCCCGGTTGGCCCTTCGTAGCGCGAGCGGCGCAGCCCAAGGCGCGACATGCGATTCGCGAGCTCGGGATCCGGGATCGACCCGGTCAGGACCGGCGGGCGTGAGTGCAGCACGTCCGCGATCAAGCCACCGAGCGAGAGCACGAGGCTCACACCATGGGAGGTCGCGTAGTCAAGAATGATCTGGATAAATGCCTTCCAGCGGAGCTGCGGCTCGGTGCCCAGTAGAATCAAGAAATCGCGGCCGCTTTCCGGAACGCGCGCGGCGAAGAAGCGGGTCTGCGGCCAGGTAATCTGCCGGTGGGCGGCGGTGGCTCCCCGAACCTGAGGGCGCGTCTCGGTGAAGACGAAGAACTCCTCGGCGAGGATCTCCGCGCAGACTTCGGCATTCCACTGCCGAACCAGGAGCCTTGTCGCGGTGGTTGCCGTTTCGGCCGCGTCGTTCCATCCAGAGAACGCGGCCAGCAGGACTGGATCCCGAAGATCCAGACTCTGGTACTCGACGAGCTGATCCATGGGCGCTCGATTCCTCTCTCTTCCCGCCGCCGGTCGAGTATAGCATATCGGGTGATAACCGTCGCGAGCCACGGGCATTGACATTGCAAACAAGTGTTCTATAATAGCAACAGTACGAACACTTGTACGGTTTGCTGGGAGGACGACGTGGAAGTTTGGATCCAGCGCCCACTGTTCGACGACGCGGGCCTGGCCGCCCGGCCCCGAATCAGCCTGAACCGCCGCGCTCAGTCCGGGGCCAATCGACGCCCCGGCAAGGTCGATCGCTCGCGGGTCACCCGAGACCCGGCGGTTGCCCTCAGTCACGCGGCGGGCTCGGCGGCGGCGAGTGACTTCCGACTCGGCCTCGCCCACGCCTTCGCGGCGCTGTCTCCCGAGCAACGCGAAGCGCTGCGCCGGTCGCTCGACGGCAGCCGCTCGCGCTCGGCTGCTTAGAAAACGATCAGCCCTCGAGCGACCTCGCCCGCGGCGAGCGCGCGGAAGGCTTCGTTCGCCTCCGACACATCGTAGCGCCGGGTGATCAGCTCGTCGAGCTTCAGCTTTCCGGCCAGGTAGAGGTCGACCAGTCGCGGGAAGTCGACGAACGTTCGGGCCGAGCCGTAGGACGATCCTCGGAGCACGCGTTGTGGCCCGACCAGACGCCCGGGGTCGATCGAGATCCGCGTCCCGTGGGGCGGAAGCCCAATGACCACGCAGGTTCCGCCCGGCTCGGTCGATTCGAACGCCTGCTCGGCGACCCGAGTGTCGCCAACCGCGACGAACGCGAAGGCGACACCCGCCCCGGTGAGTCGGCGAATCGCGCTCGGCGCGTCCTCCCGGGCGGCGTTCACGACGTGGGTCGCGCCAAGACTCCGCGCGTACTCGAGCTTGGCATCGTTCACGTCGACCGCGACAATCGGATACGCTCCGGAGATCTGCCCGCCCTGGATCGCGTTCAGCCCGATGCCACCGGTGCCGAACACCGCCATGCTCGCGCCGGCCGGCACCTGCCCGACGTTGAGCACCGAGCAGACCCCGGTCGTCACCGAGCAGCCGATCAGCGCGGCGCGGTCGAGCGGCATATCCTTACGAATCGGAATCGCGCAATTTTCCGGCACGACCGTCAGCGAGCCAAACGTCGCGACCGTCCCGTAGTGGTACACCGTCTGTCCCCGCAGCGTCATGCGCGTCGTGCCGTCGTACATGCACCCACCGGGTGGACGTCGCTCGCAAAGGACCGGGCGGCCGCTCACGCAGTAGCGGCACCGCCCGCAGGTCGGCGCCCAGGAAAGAATCACGTGATCGCCAACCGAGAGCGTCTTGACGCCCGGCCCGACCTTCTCCACGACGCCCGCGCCTTCGTCGCCGAGCACCATCGGGAGCTTCACGTTGGACCAGGAACCGTCGGCGGCGTGCAGACAACTGTGACAGACCCCGCTGGCCGCCATCCGGACCATGACTTCGCCGTCCCGGGGATCGGCGAGCTCGACCTCCTCGATGCCGAGGGGCTTCTTTTGCTCGAACAGGACCGCGGCGCGCATGCTGGATCTCCTCCCGATCATTTCTCGAATCTGGATTGGGCACCTGATTCTCAAACTGGCGATGCCCAGTATAGCACCAGACCGTGGCTTGAGCTGAGTGACTCTCCGAGGGTGGCCAGGATCGTCCGAGCCGCTCGATTCTGTCTTCTGCCGCCAGCGCGTCCACGGTATAATACCCGGCGCAGGAGGTGCCTCACGATGCCGGCCGCTTTCATTCCAGACGGTGCCTTCACCTACGATCGCTTCTTGAACGCCCGCCGCGGCTATGGACCGAGTTTCTCCGCCGACGGCACCCGCGTCGCCTTTATCTCCGACCTCACCGGCGTTCCTCAGGCCTGGGAGATGCCGACCGGGGGCGGCTGGCCCGGGCAGATCACCTTTACCCGCGACCGGGTCGGGCTCGTCGCCTTTTCGCCGGCCGCCGATCGGCTGATCGTCGGAACCGACGTGGGCGGCAACGAGAACGTCCAGCTCTGGCTTCTCGACGCCAATGGTGCCACCATGCGCCCGCTGACCGAGAACCTCGCCGCCATGCACGTCTTCGGCGGCTGGTCCACGGACGGTCGCTCGATCGCCTACGCATCGAACGCGCGGGACCGGGCCAGCTTCGACGTGATCGTTCAGGACGTCGATTCCGGCGAGTCGCGGACCGTTCTCCAGACCGATGGCACCTTCGCCGTCGAGTGCTGGTCGCCGGACGGTCGCCGCTTGATCGTCTCGCGGACCGACAGCTCCTTCAACAGTGATCTGTTCGAGCTGGATCTGGCAACGGCGGAGCCACGCCTCCTCACCGCGCACGAGGGCAGCGTTCGGTTTCTGCGGCCGACCTATCGCGCCGACGGCGGCGCCCTGTACCTGCTGAGCGATCTCGGCCGCGACTATCTCGCGCTCCGCGCGCTCGACCTCGGAACCGGGTCCTGGCAAACCGTCTTCGCGGACGACTGGGACGTCGAGGAATACGCCGTTGCCCCCGATGGGCGCACCGTCGCGACCCTCACCAATCTGGAAGGGTACTCCGACCTCATCATCGCGAATCTGGCGAACGGCGAAAGGCGCACCGTCGACATACCTCGTGGGGTCGTCTCGCGCTCGTTCGTCGGCAACTGGCGTGATGGCCTTGCCTGGTCGGCCGATGGTCGGCGGCTCGCGTTCAGCCTTACGACGCCGCGAACCACCCAGAACGTCTGGATCGCCGATCCGTCCGATGGCGCCGCCTGGCCGGTGACCCACGCGACCGTCGGGGCGATTCCCACCGACGCGATGGTGGAACCAGAGGTCATCCATTACCCGACCTTCGACGCGCGCGCGATCCCGGCGTTTCTTTATCGGCCGATCGGCTCGCTGACCGACGGCCAATCGCCCGCCGTCGTCTACATTCACGGCGGCCCGGAGTCCCAGTCGCGGCCCGCGTTCGACCCGACGATCCAGTACCTCGCGCACCGCGGGTACGTCGTCCTGGTGCCGAACGTCCGTGGCTCGACCGGCTACGGCACCGCGTATTCGCACCTGGACGACGTGGAAAGGCGCATGGATGCCGTCGCCGACGCCAAGGCCGGCGCCGAATGGCTCGTCAAGCGCGGTTACGCCCGCCACGATCGGATCGCCGCGATGGGTGGAAGCTACGGCGGCTTCATGGTCCTGGCGTCGCTGGCCACCTATCCGGACGTCTGGGCAGCCGGGATCGACCTGTACGGAGTCGCCAACTTCGTCACCTTCTTCCAGAACACTCACCCGTTCCGCCGCAAGCATCGCGCGGCCGAGTACGGCTCGCTCGAAGCGCACCGAGACGTGCTCGAGCGGATCTCGCCGGCGAGCCACCTTCACCGGGTGACCGCGCCCCTGTTCGTGGCCCACGGCGAGAACGACATCCGCGTTCCGATCAGCGAAACCGAGCAGGTGGTCGCGGCGCTGCGCTCGCGGGGCGTCCCGGTCGACTTCGTTCGCTTGCCCGACGAAGGCCACGGAATCGTCCGCCTCGACAACAAGCTGAAGGTCTATCCAGCGATCGCCGCTTTCCTCGATCGCTACGTCAAATCAAAGTAGCCCGGAGGCCTACCCTTGAGATCAGGAGTCGTTGGGCTGATGCCCAAACACCCCCGCGAGATCACTCCGGAAACGGCGACCCGGCTGCGCCAGAATGGATTCACCGGGGTCACCGTGATCGTTCCCGATCCACTCGAGGCGAGGCGGGAGGAATACGAGCGCGCCGGCACGATCTTGCGGGATGGCGGGATCACCGTGGCGCAGGCGAACCCGCGCTACGAGATCATCGTTCATCCCGACGAGGACAAGCGGGCGCTGGGGGTGCGTGGCCTCCGGGCGGCGTGTCAGTGCGCCGCCTGGCTGAAAGCAGGCACGACCTACGTCCGCCCCGGTAGCTTGAATCCGGCCGGTCCCTGGACGCCGCATCCGGAGAACACCAGCCTGAAGACACTGACACGCCTGGTCGATTCGCTCCGCCAGGCCGCTGCCGCCGCCGAGACGGTTGGCATCCCCCTGGCCATCGAGGCCGGCGGCGTCTCGCCGCTCGACACGCCCGAGCGCGTCCGCGACGTGATCGAGGCGGTCGGATCGCCCGGACTGCGCTTCAACGCCGATCCGGTCAACCTGGTTCGGTCGCTCGACGACATGTACAACACGACGTCGCTGATCAATCGGTTGTTCGACGTTTGCGGGCGCTACGTCGTCTGCGCCCACACCAAAGACGTGACCTACGAAAGCGCGCTTTACCCGCGCATTCACGAGTGCTTGCTGGGCGAGGGCGTCTGCGACCACGTCACCTACCTGCGCCGATTCGAGGAGTGTTGTCCGGACGGCTTCATGTTGATCGAGCACCTGCCGGACGAGAAGGTCCCCGCCGCGAAGCGCAACCTCGACCGCTTCACCGAACGGGTCGGGCTATCCTGGAAGGAATGATCGAAGCGGCCCCGCGAGGTTGCGATCGACCTCCCAATCAGCGTACAATCTGAGCAAGGCCACGGATTGGCCGTCGCCAACCGGGAGCCGGGATCTTTCGTTCGCCTGACGTTTTCCGCTTGGATCGATCCGACCGAGACGGAGTGCACCGAGGCACGTCTTCGGCCGAGGTCGAAGGGAGTCTGACGTGCCAGCGGTCCACACCATCGTCGACGTTCCCGGTGTCAGTGTTGGCCAGACGACCCACCTCGACTCGCTGACTGGCTGCTCGGTTATCCTCTGCCCGGACGGAGCGGCGGCCGCGGTGGACGTTCGCGGTGGCGCCCCTGGCACCCGCGAAACCGACCTCCTCGGGCCAGCCTGCCTGGTTCAGCAAATCCACGCGGTTCTCCTCACTGGCGGCAGCGCCTTCGGCCTGGCCGCGGCGGACGGCGTGATGCGGTTCCTTGCCGAGCGCGGCTTCGGCCTTCCCGCCGGCGGCGCGCGCGTCCCGATCGTTCCCGCCGCGGTGCTCTTCGATCTGGGCATTGGCGATTCGCGCGCCTTCCCGGACGGCCAGGACGGTTGGCTCGCCGCCGCGAACGCGCGCGACGACGGGCTCGACGAGGGCTGCGTCGGGGCGGGGACCGGCGCCACGGTCGGCAAGATCCTGGGCATCGGCCAGGCGACGAAGTCCGGAATCGGCTCGGCCGCGTTGCGCCTGGCCAACGGGATCACCGTCGGGGCATTGGTCGCGGTGAATGCCCTCGGCGACGTGGTGAATCCGACGACCGGCCAGATCGTGGCCGGGGCGCGGGACCCAGCGACCGGTGCCTACGTGAGCGCGGTTGGCCAGATCCTCCAGCGCGAACCCCCCACGGCGCCGTCGCTCGGCACGAACACTACGATCGGCGTCGTGGCGACCGACGCCCGGCTTGCCCGCGACGACCTGATGCGGGTTGCCGCCCTGGCCCACGACGGCCTGGCCCGGGTCGTGCGACCGGCCCATACCCTGCTCGACGGCGACACCTTCTTCGCGTTAGCGACCGGGCAATCAGCCGCGACTCCCGACCCGCTGGCCATCGCCGTCGCCAGCGGCGAAGTCGTGGCGACGGCGATCATCCGAGCGGTCCTGGCCGCGCGCCCGCTCGGCAGCCTACCGAGCGCGACCGGATCCCAACCTTGAGTAGGTCTGACCGGGAAATTCTAAGGAGGTCACGACGTGTCACGAGTGACGCCGGGAGACATCCGGGCGATGAAGCGGCGAGGCGAGCGCATTCCGATGCTCACCTGTTACGACTGTCCGACCGCGCGCATTCTCGAGGCCGCCGGCATTCCGCTGATCCTGGTCGGCGATAGCGTCGGCACCGCGGTACTCGGCTACGAGACCACCGTGCCGGTCACCGTCGACGACATCGTTCACCATACCCAGGCGGTGATCCGGGGGAACGCGCGGGCGCTGATCGTCGCGGACATGCCGTTCATGTCGTATCACCCCAGCCAGGAGGACGCGCTGCGCACCGCCGCGCGCCTCATTCAACAGGGAGGCGCCCAGGCCGTCAAGCTCGAAGGGGGAGCGGTCGTCGCGGACACCGTCCGGCGCCTTGTCGAGTGCGGAATTCCGGTGCAGGGGCACCTTGGCCTGACCCCGCAGTCGGTCTTTCAGCTCGGGGGGTATCGCCTCCAGGGACGCGGCGAGACCGCTGCCCAGCGAATTCTCGAGGAAGCGCGCCAACTGGAACAGGCCGGCGCGTTTTCGTTGGTGCTGGAATTGATTCCGGCGCCGCTCGCCCGGACGGTCAGCCAAACGCTCACCATTCCGACGATCGGCATCGGCGCCGGTCCGTATTGCGATGGCCAGGTCCAGGTCATCTGGGACCTGCTGGGGATGGATCCGGAGTTCAAGGCGCGCCACGTCCGCCGCTACGCGAATCTGGCCGAGGTGATCCGGGGGGCGGTGGACGGTTACGCTGGCGACGTGCGCGATGGCGCGTTTCCCGGCCCCGCCGAGAGCTTCGGCCTCGAACCGGCGGTCGTGGCGGCATCGGCCGAGGGGTGATGAATATCGTCAAGACCGTCGCCGAGCTCCGCGCGGCGCGTGCCGCGCTTCCGGAGCCGGTCGGGCTGGTTCCGACGATGGGCTTCTTGCACGAGGGTCACCTGGCACTGGCGCGCGCCGCCCGCGAGCAAAACGCCAGCGTGGTCGCCAGTATCTTCGTCAATCCCAAGCAGTTTGGGCCATCCGAAGACCTGGCCAGTTACCCGCGCGACCTCGATCGCGACCTGAAGCGGCTCGACGCGGCGGGAGTGGATCTGGTCTTCGTTCCCCCGACCGAGGAGATCTATCCGCCAGGGTTCAACACTGTGGTGGACGTCGGGCCACTTGGCGAGGTGCTCGAAGGCGCGCGCCGGCCCGGGCACTTTCGGGGCGTCGCCACCGTCGTCGCCCGGCTCTTCGCGCTGATCGGGCCGGGGCGGGCCTACTTCGGCCAGAAGGACGCCCAGCAGTGCGTCGTGATCAAGAAAATGACCGCCGAGATCGGCTTCCCGATCGAGATCGTCGTCATTCCAATCGTTCGTGAGCCCGACGGGTTGGCGCTCAGCAGCCGCAACGTCTATCTCACGTCGGAGCAGCGGGTCGCCGCGCGGGTGCTGTCAGCATCGCTGCGGGCCGTGAGCCAGCGCTACGAAAGCGGCGAGCGCGATGCCAACCTGCTGGGTGGGCTGGTCCGCGACCTTATCGATGCGGAGCCCCTGGCGAGCCTTGACTACGTCAGCGTCGCCGACGCGGCGACCCTGGACGACCTCGACCGGGTGGACCGACCAGCGCTCGTCTCGCTGGCCGCGCGCGTAGGACGGGCACGGCTGATCGACAATATCTTGCTGGGATAGCGCTCTCAGGTTTGGAGATCAGGTCGCTCCGGCCCTGGCCCGGGCCAGCGCCAGGCGCGCTTCGAGGTCGAACTGGGTGCGAAACACCGCGACGACCAGGCGGCCGACGTAGTACTCACGGCAGGCCTTGGGGTAGTTCGCGACGCCGAGAATCTCGACGCCCGCGCTCTCCTCGACGACAACCGCGGTTTCGTGTCTGGCCAGAATGTCGCGGATCGTGTCCTGTTGGGTCTCGTTGGGAATGAATGCCATGGCTCGGGGTCCTCCTGGCGATGCGGCTTCGAGGACATTATACCGAGCGAATGGCCCGGCGGGTAGCAAGCGGAGCGCGGCCCACCCTTCACATCGGCGAAATCCCGTGTTATTCTTCCGCCACCCGGATCGCGCGGCAGTCTTCAGAG
>JBOGTX010000928.1:0-2415 GCA_050695695.1 Chloroflexota bacterium | reverse complement strand
TTGCGACCTCCGGGCGTCGTCGCCGGGTCCTCCTCCGGGTCCGGATCCTGGAGGTGATCCTTGCCGTCGGGAACCTTCTTGTTCGGATCGTCTCCGTTGCCGTTGTCGTCCGCCTTCTTGTCGCCATCGCGGTTGCCCTGGTTGTCGTCCCCTTTACCGTCGCCATCCCCGCCCCCTTCGCCGTCACCCTCGCCACCTTCACCTTCGCCGGCCCCTTTCGTCGCCTCGCGGAGGATGAGGAAAGTGAGGACCCCGAGGATGAACGCGGTCACCCGCTCGGACTTTTGCTCCTCGGTGAGGTTCAGCTTGTCGCCGGTCATGATGTCCCGGTCGGTGATCGCCTCGTAGAGGCCGGTGACGCCCAGGACGTCCAGGAGGGCGACGACCGGAATCGCGAAGCCGGCGATGAACTGAATGTACCAGGGCGCGTTGTTGAGTGCCTTGTCCATCTGCTCGTAGCGCTTGACGATCGCCTTGATCCATTCGACCACCAGGAACGCCGTGGCGACGATCGCGACGACGACCAGGAAATCGACGGCCGCGAACGCGATGACGCCAATCGCCGCCAAAAGTACGAACAGCGGAATCGCGATCTCGAGAACCTTGATCGCGAAGGACACGACGTTGCCGACCGCCTTCCAGATGCCGGACCAGATTCCGCCGTCGGCCTTCTCGGCGGCGTCCTTCGCCACCGCGTCCAGTTGCGTCGGCGCCTGGGCGACGACGTCCGGCTGGCCCTTGATCCCAGTGTCGACCTTCGAGCGAATCTCGCCCGCGACCTTCTCCCGGCCGCCCGCCCAGCCGCGATCGGCTTCGGCGATCTTTTGCTCGATGCCGGCGCCGAACTTGTCGACCGCCTGGGTCGCGCCGTCTCGGGCCGAGGCCAGAATCTTTTCCGCCGTCTCGGCGAAGGCTTTTTCCAGGTCGCCAAGGCCACCCTCGATCTTGCCGACGGTCTGGGTCAGCGCCAGGTCGACCTTCTGGTCGATCTGCCCGAGGTTGTTCGAGAAGGCGAGCTCGATTTTGCCGAGGCCGTTCTCGATCGACGTCACGGGCTCGTCCAGGCCCTGCTCGATCATCGCCCGTACCTCGGCGAGCTTCTGTCCGGCCACGGTCGTGAGCGCGGGTAGCTGGCGCTCGGGAATCGGCCGCTGAGCTGCTCGACGACCCAACGCGTCGACGATCTGGCGGGCGGCGCCGTCCAGCAGCGCGTCGGTCCGCGCGTCTAGCTGCTCGAGCTGCTGGACCGTCGCCTGGCCCGACTGGCGGACCTGATCGGACGCCGCTTGCCCCGCCTGGAGAATCGAGGGCACCGTCACCGCTTTCAGCTTCTCCAACGAGGCGAGTGACTGCTCCTCCATCGTCGCCAGCGCGCGCAACTGGCCGGCGCCGGCGGACGCGAGGTGCTCGGTTGCCGCGTCGATCCCTTGCTGAATACTCTGCTGAACCTTGCCGAGACCGTCGCCGATTCCCGCCGCGACCTTGGCGCCGGAGGCGCGGACCGAATCGGCGGCTTGCCCGGCGGCCCGGCGCGCCTGCTGGGCGACGTCCTGACCATTCTTCAGCACCTGGCCGGCGGTTTGCGAGGCGGCCTGCTCCACCGCCTGGGATGCCGCCTGACGGACCTTGTCGTCACCGGTCGCGCCATTCGCCTTCTGATTGCCCAGCGCGGCGATTTGACCCTGGTGGCCGGTCGCGGCACTCGTCGCGCGGTCGCCTTCCGAGTCGCCGGCCTTGATAACCTGCGCCGCGTGCTGCTCGGCCGCCCTGGTCGCGGCGCCGCGCTGCTTCTCGACCTCGGCGCCCGCCGCCAGGAGCGACTTCTCGCCGTCGGCGCGGGCCAGATCCTGCCGACTGGCGATCTCGCGCTGCAAAGCGTTGCGCCGGGTGGCGAGCGTTCGCTGGATCTCGGCCTTCCGATTGTCGATCGACGCGGTGAGGGTCTGGGTCTTCGATTGAGCCAGGTTCAAGATCGCCTGGGCTCGCTGCTCGACCCGAGCCAGCACGTTGACCCGGCTCGCCAGCGCCGATTGGCGCAGGTGGAGCTTTTCGGTGTCGGCGGCCTGCTGAATCTGCCTGGCGGCATCGGCGACGAGCGGGGACGCGGCTAGCACCGCCGGTCCGGGCATCGACGCGCCGGACAAGGCAGGCAGAGGGGCTGGCACGCGACCAGGCCCAGCGGAAGGGCCGGCGGCTGGCTTCCCATTGGGCACGCCGATGGCCAGTCTGGTCGGCGTACCAGGGCTACCGACCGGTCCGGTCGGTGAGCCTTTCGCATTGATGGGCGCTCCGAGGTTCGCTGGATTTTTCGCCCCAGCCGGTCCGCCCAGTGGACCGGGTGGCCCGCCGGTCGCCGGGGGCGCGGCCGGCGGTGGTGGCGAGGCCAGACAGTTGCCGGAAGCGCCGGGAAGCGCC
>JBOGTX010000927.1:0-12405 GCA_050695695.1 Chloroflexota bacterium | reverse complement strand
GGACGATCCGCGGCACCGTCTGCACGCGACCTACCTGCTGGGCTTCACCGCCGGGGCCGAGCCGGCGAGCCTCACGATCCTGCGCGAGCGGGTCGTGCCCGATCCGGACTGGGAGGTGCAGGAAGCGCTTGCCCAGGCGTTCGATACCTATTGCGCCGCGATCGGCTACGAGGCGGCGCTGCCGATCATCGACGCCTGGCTCGCCGATGCCCGGCCGAACGCGCGTCGGGCGGTCAGCGAAGAGCTGCGGGCGCGCTGAATGACGCCGGAGTGATCGAGACGCGCGACGGCCGGCTGGAGCTCGACGTTCAGGCGTTGGTGGTCGGGGGAAGGCCGATGGGCGTCGATCGGTGACTGGCGCGTCCGCCAATTGGCTAACCGAACGGCGCGAACTCGTGCTCGAGCCCCCGGCTTACGTCAGGAGTCCCAGCTTGGCGGACAGGACTTCGACTTCGTCCAGCAGCTCGCTGAGCGTGGGGAACTGCTGACGCGTGACGTACTGAAACTCGACCTGCTCGCCGGTGAACGGATCAAATCGGTGCCGGTGATATTCATTCGGATCGTCGTGGCCGTTATCGTAGCGAAGCAGATTAAAGCGACCCCGGGCGTGAGCGTTGTACGAGTACCGAAGGCCGCGAACTTGAAGAACCCCGCGTTCGGTGTAGCGCGCTTCTAGCAGTTTCGTCACGTCGACGACGACCTGACGTCCACAAAAGATCTGACCGGACAGCTCGACCGAGACGATCCGGCCGCGTTTCGCTACCGGTCTGAACCGCAAGGTGTGCGAAACTATCGAGGATTGATTGGCGAGGTAATCTTCGTGGACCTGGACGTAGTTCTCGAACGTGTTCCAGCCGTGTCGGTTGGGCACTCAAAGTCTTCCAGCATGGCATACTTGATCATCCAGTGGGCGATGTCCGCGGTCTCGGAATACTTGCCAGCCTTGATGTACTCGCGCATCTTGGCGCTGGGAACTTCGTACCGTCTCTCGTAACGACGAATCGCCGATCGAAGAGATTGGCCATAGCGGCTCATCGGCACGGGTTTTAGCACGGGAATCTTGTGAACGCCCGCCAATGATGCCCCCCATTCCGTGCGTTTCCCCACGCCACGATCATAGTAGCCTCTCGGTGCCCCGTTGACAACCAGGGTCACCGAGGCATCTGCAAATCAAGCGCCACTCGACAGCCGCTACTTCAAGCTTGCCAGAAAGTCGATGAGATTATCCAGATCCTGGGGTGAGATGTTGCCGCCGTAGGCGGGCATGTTCGTGCCGCCGTTGAGAACGCGGGTGACCAGTTGCGGACGGGTGTAGCGCGTGGCCACGTGGGTCAGGTCCGGTCCCCGGAGCCCACCGGTCCCGGCAATCAGATGGCAGTTGTGACAGCCTTCGTGTTCGAAAACGATCGCGCCCTCCTGGGCCGATGGGCTCATCTCGGATGTGACCGTGGCGGGAATCGGGCCGGGATTGAAGTTCGGTGACCAGGGCGCGATATCCCCCTCGCGCACCAGAATCGCGATCGTCAGGGCGGCGATCACCACGGCCCCCACCGCCCAGGGACGGCGCGAGGGCGCCCGCTCCCCCTGGTTCGCCACGAAGGGCAGGACCAGCAGGATCACCGCGACTGCCAGTGGAAACAGCAGAATGAACACGTTTTCGATGCTGGGCGGGATCAGGGCAAAAAGCGCGAAGTACCAGATGAAATACCAATCCGGGCGCGGGTTCGCCTGAACGATCGTCGGATCGGCGAGCTGACCGAGCTGGGGTGGTCCGAGAATCGCGGCCAGGATGACGACCACCGCGCCGACCCCGAGGGCAAAGACGACGTCCTTCCACACGGCGTCGGGGAAGAACGGGATGCCGTCCTCGAGGACCTCATGGTAGTGCTGGTCGTAGGTCGCCGGATCGACCGGCTCGCCCACTTTGGGCGGCTCGGAAATGCCGAGGAAGATGACCAGATAGAGGTGGACGCCGATCAGGAGGAACATCAGCGCGGGGATCAGGAAGACGTGGGTGGCGTAAAAGCGCGTGAGGGTCGCGCCGCCGACCGTTTGCCCGGCGACGACGAGCTGGGCCATTTGCTCGCCAATGAATGGGGTGCGCCCGACCTGCTCCGCCGCGACCACCACCGCCCAATAGGCGTTCTGGTCCCAGCGCAGCAGTTGCCCGGTGAACGCCATGCCCAGAGTTAGAAAGAAGAGGATGACGCCGGTGAACCAGTTCAGCTCGCGCGGGAACTTGTACGAGCCGGTCAAGAATTCGTGGGCAAGGTGAATCGCGATCAAGATCACCATCGCCGAGGCGCCGAAGTAGTGGATTCCCCGGATCAGGCTGCCGAGAACCGCGCCGTTGGTGATGAAGTCAATCGACTGGTAGGCGTTGTTCGGCGCGGGCACGTAGCTCATCGCCAGCGCGACGCCGGTGATCACCTGAAAGATGAATGCCGCCAGGGTCGCGCTCCCGAAGACGTACCACCAATCGACGCCCCGGGGGACCGGATGCTCGATGACCGGTAGAATCGCGCTCGAGATGCCCAGTCGGGAGTTGAGCCAGTGGTAGAGTCCTTTTTCTCCGATCATCGCATCCTCGTCAGCCAACCGGGAGTGGGCGCGTCAGAATCTGGAGGGCGCCGTCGACCACGCGTGTCTGGTATCGAAAGAGCGGACGCGGCGGCGGGCCGGCCGCCACCGTTCCATCGGCGTAGTAGACGCCGCCGTGGCACGGACAGAGAAAGATCCGCGCGTCCGGCAGCCAGTTGACCGGGCAGCCCAGGTGGGTGCAGGTGACCGCGAACACCGTGAAATCGCCTTCGGCGAGACTGTTGCGCCTCACCCAGACCGCCGTCTCGGCGGTTTGGCCGGCCCAGGGCAGCGGGGACGGATCCTTGTAGCTGACCTGCACCGTCTCGCCGACCTGGAAGCCGTTCACCGCTCCGAGCGAGCGCCAGAGGTTGACCGCAGGACGGATCAGCGGACTGAGCAAGTAGGCGATGATGGGGATGCCGACCACCGCGCCCGCCAGCGCGCTCAGGGCGATACTCAACCGCCCGAGGAACTCTCGTCGGCTTACTTCATCAGCCACGGCGTAACTCTCCGATCCAGCCGGCGAGGGCAATCGCGAAGACGACGATCCCGACCAGAGAAAAGAAGACGCTGGTGATGATTCCCGCCATCACCATCGTGATCCCGGCCGCCATCACGGCCGGCCACGCCGTCGGGCGCGGCAGGTGAATCGTCGGCGCCGGCTCGTCCGGTTGGTGGTCCGCGGGTTGATTGCCAACTGGCTCGGTCATGTCATCACTCCGTTGCCTCGGGCAGGAATTTGATCGAGCTCGCTCGGCCCTTCCGGAACGGGCTCGTCGAACCATCGAAAGAAGATGATAGCCACGGCGATCAGGTACCAGGAGCCACCACCGATCCACATGAGGAGCCCCCCGACCTGTTGGTCGACGAGAGGGGTCATGCCCAACGCGTCGCGCACCGCCGAGTAAGGCGGGCCAAGCGCGTAGGTCGGATACAGCACCATCCCGGCGAAGGTGATGAGGGCGGCGAGACCGGATGACCCGACCGCGGCGCCAAACAGGAGGGCGATCCGCCCCAGCGCGGGTACCGGGGCCAGCGACTGGTCGGATCGCACGATCAGCCACCAGAACAGCGTCGCCGATCCCAGAAAGCAGAGGTGCTCGCCAACGTGAATCAGCTCGTTGCCAAGCGCCGCCTCGTAGAGCTTGGGCAGGTGCCAGATCCACATCAGCCCCACGTAGAGCAGGAACGTCGGCAGCGGGGAGGCGATCTTCCGAAGGATCGACCCCTCCGGCACGACCTCGCACACCCGAGCCAGCAGCGACACCGGCAGCCCCCAGATCAGCATCGGGGGCACGACGAAGAGGAGCAAGACGTGCTGAAGCATGTGCGCGCTGAACAGATACCGGTCGGATAGCAGGTCAAGGGGCGAGACCAGGGCGAGGAACAGGATGAACAGGCCGCCGAAATAAGCGGCGATCTGCCAGCGGGTGACGGGGACGACGGGCCTCACCCACACCACATACACCACCGCCAGCACGCCGATGCCCGCGACGATGCTCGGGTCGAAATTCCATTGGCTCAGGAGATGAGCGTCCAAAGATACACCACCGGAAAGATCACGACCCACACCGCGTCGACGAAGTGCCAGTAATACGAGATCGTGTGAACGGCCGATCCCGCGCGAGGGTGGTCTGGTCCAGGACCAACCAGACTGGCGATGATCGCCATCGAGGTCACGCCAATCAGCACGTGAAATCCGTGGAATCCGGTCAGCGTGAAAAACGCCGAGCTCCAAAGGTTGGTGCCCATCGTCACGCTATCCCGGTACAGGGTCGTGTACTCGATACCTTGCCCGATCAAGAAGATCGCCCCCAGGGCAATCGTGATGAGGAGCCACCGCCGAACGCCAGCGGAGTCGTTGCGGTGCAGATGCGCCGTCACGCGCTCCATCGTGGCACTGCTCGCGAACAGACAAACGGTAAAGATGGCGGTCGTTCCAACGTTGAGCACGTGCGCGGTCGGGCCGCCGTTGCTCCCGCTGCGCGCGACGATGTAGGTGATAATCAGCGAGGCGAAAAAGATCGCCTCGGAGCTGATGAAGACAAGGATGCCGAGGGCGTTCGGATCGACCCGCCGAACTGCCTCGATACCGCCCAGCTCGAGCGCTCCCGGATTAACGGCGTGAGAGACTGGCTGCTGTGCCATCGGCTGGTTCACCTTGGATCCGGATTTTCAGGGTGCTTCAGGTCCCAGAGTGGCCGCCGGCTATGCACGGCCGGAACAGTTGCGAAGTTGTAGGGTGGAGGTGGCGAGGTCGTGGCCCATTCGAGGGTCCAGGCATCCCAGGGATCGTTGCCGGCGATCTGCCCGACCCGGAGACTCGCGAAGAGGTTCCAAACGAAGACCAGAACCGACGCGGCCAGGATGAACGCGCCAATCGTCTCCCAGAAGTTGAGCTCGGCCAGTCCCGAGATGTTGGGATAGGTATAGACGTGGCGGGGCATGCCCAGCAGCCCATTCAGATGCATCGGAAAGAACGTCAGATTTAAGCCGACGATCGTGAGCCAGAAGTGCCACTTCCCAAGCCGTTCCGACATCAAGCGGCCGGTGATCTTGGGGTACCAGTAGTAGGCGGCGGCGAAAATGCCCATCACGCTGCCGCCAAAGAAGACGTAATGCAAGTGCGCGACGATGAAATAGCTGTCGTGGACCTGCCAGTCGACCGGGACCGTGGCGAGCATCGGGCCGGTCAGGCCGCCGATCACGAACTCACCGATGAAGCCAATGCTGAAGAGCATGCTCGAGGTCCAGCGCAACGCTCCCCGCCACATCGTCGCCAACCAGTTGAAGACCTTGACCCCGGTTGGAATCGCGATCAGCATGCTCGCCCCCGAAAAGAACGCATCCGTCGTCAGCCCGAGGCCCGAGGTGAACATGTGGTGGGCCCAGACGGACATGGCCAGGAACGCGATCGCGACGGTCGAGGCGGCGATGAACGTGTAGCCGAAAATCGGCTTGCGGGCGAAGACTGGAATCGTCTCGGAGACCATCCCGAAGACCGGCAGGATCAAAATGTAGACCTCGGGGTGTCCAAGAAACCAGAAGAGATGCTGGTAAAGCACGACGTCCCCACCCGCGGACGTGTTGAAAAAGTTGGCGCCGAGGACGCGGTCGAAGAGAATCATGAACATCGCGGCCGCCAGGGGTGGAAATGCCCAGATGATCAGAAACGAGTTGACCATGACGGTCCAAACGAACAGAGGAAGGCGGGTCAGGGTCACGCCCGGCGCTCGGAAGACGAGGATCGTCACGATCAGGTTGACCGACGTCGCGATTGTGCCGATGCTCGTCACCAGGAGGCCGGCGACCCAATAATTCGGGCCGGGCCCGGTCGTAAAGGGCGGTAAGGTTTGCGGCACGTACATGAACCACATGCCATTCGGCGCCTGTCCCGCCAGGAAGCTGAAGTACAGGAGCAAGCCACCAAAGAGCAGCAGCCAGTAGCTCAGTGCGTTCAATCGTGGAAAAGCCATGTCGCGGGCGCCGATCATCAGTGGGACGAGAAAGTTGGCGAAGCCGATCAAGAGCGGCATCACGACGAGGAACACCATGGTCGTCCCGTGCATCGTGAAGAACTCGTTGAATGCCTCGGGTGACAGCACCTGGGCGTTCGGCGTGATGAGCTGAAGCCGAATGAACAGCGCTTCGACGCCGCCGATCAAGAAGAACATCAAGGTCGTCAAGATGTAGAGGACGCCGATATCCTTGTGGTCGACCGTGGCGACCCAGTACCAGAGTCCCTCGGGAGCGGTCACACGGGGGTACGTTGGAACGTAGGGGCGCGTTTGCTCAGCCATCGGTCATCCTTCCCCCGAGCGTGGTCTGGTTCAACGCAGGCCCTCCAGGTACGCGGCGAGCGCCTTCACTTGATCGGGGCTCAGCTTGAAGTCTGGCATCAGGGCGCCGGGCTTGACCGCCTGGGGATCCTCGAGCCACTGTTGCATGTGCAGGTTCGTGTTGGTGAGAACCCCGGCTCCGATCGTCGCCCGACTCCCGACGTGGGTGAGATTGGGTCCGGCCACCCCGCTCGCCGGCGTGCCGACGATCGTGTGGCAGCTTCCGCAGGTCTGGCCGCGAAAGATCAGATCTCCCTCGACCTCGAGCGGATTGGCTGGCCGCGCCGCCGGCTGCTGCTGAGCGCGGACCCAGGCGGTGTACTGATCGGGCGGATCGGCGACCACGCGAATAGCCATGAAGGTGTGCCCGAGGCCGCAAAACTCCGAGCACTGGCCAAGGTAGGTTCCCGGCCTGGCTGCCGTGAAGGTCAGGTCGTGGGTCTGACCGGGAATCGTGTCCTGTTTGCCGGCCAGCTGGGGGACCCAGAAGCTGTGGAGCACATCGGCCGAAGTAAGGTGGAGGACCACCGGTTGACCGACCGGAACGTGAATCTCGTTCGCCGTGACGAATTTCTCCTGGTCATAATCGAACTGCCACCAGAACTGGTGGCCGATCACCGTGATCTCCAGTGGATCCCCGCTCGGCGTGGAAATGGCGTGCATCGTTCGCACGGTCAGAATGAAGACGATCAGGAGGATCACGGCCGGGATCGCCGTCCAGGCAATCTCGACCTTGGAGTTGCCGGAGAACTGCGAGGCGACGCGCCCAGGCCGCTCCCGATGGGCGAACGCCGAATACAGGATGGTGCCTTCTACTCCGACGAAGATGAGCCCGGCGATGACGAGCAGGAACCAGAACAGATTGGCGATCGCGGCCGCCTGCGGCGACGCCGGGCTGAAGGGGGAACGCGGGTCGGCGAGCGCGAGCCCTGGAAGGATGGCCAGCCCGAGACCGGTGGCCAGTCCCGCCAGGCGCCCAATCAGTCGTGGAGAGAGGGTGCGAGCAGGAGGACCGTCGACGAGTGAAGTGGGGTGCGCGGGTCGTTCAACGTCGTTTCCCAATCGGGATTCCCCCAATAGCGCCGGTCGCCGTGAGCGCGCGTCAATTCTCGCGAAAATGATACGTCCCGGCGGAGTCACTGTCTGTCGGGGAATGGTTGTATGCCAGGTAAGGGAATGCCTGGCACGTGGTGGGGTTCGTGTTATACTTCGGTCACCTCGGCCCCGAACGTGATTCCGATCCGCGCTGAGTCGTCCGGAACCCGTTAGGGTCTGGTATATCAAGCGAACCTCAACGCGAGCCTCAACAGACCGTGGCGAGTGGGCAACCGACGTGGCGAGCGAAGCTCAGTCTTTCGACGGCTTGATCCAGGTTCTCAGCGCGGCCGGCGTCCTGAAGCGCGTGAAACGGGCCGGTTGGGTTCGCGTTGGCCTGCCCCAACCGGAAAGCGTGGCCGATCATAGCTACCGCGTCGCGTTGCTGGCCGTCCTCTTTGGCCCGCGCCTTGGGCTCGACGTGGAGCGAATGACGCGGCTGGCGCTCCTCCACGATCTGGCCGAGGCGCGGGTTGGCGATCTGACGCCGGCCGACGGGATCGGCGGCTCCGAGAAGCATGCGTGGGAGCGGGCCGCGTTCGCGGAGATCGTCGCCGGACTCCCCGAGGCGCGGTCCCTCGACGACCTCTGGCGCGAGTACGAAACCGGCGCCAGCCCAGAGGCGCGCGCCGTCCATCAGCTCGACAAGCTCGAGCTGGCCCTCCAGACGCTCGAATACGAGCGTGCCAGCGCGTCCGAGCGAGAATCAGGGCGTCGTCGGTCGCGCCGGCGGCCGACCGCCGCTCGTCCGCGCCCGGCCGTCGCCTGGGCCGACGAATTCTGGGAGTCCGCGCGGGCGGCCCTGACCGACCCACTGCTCATCGCCTTGTACGAGGAGCTTCGCCGCCGACGGCCCATGAGCATTTCCGGGGGACATTGAACCGGTGCCGGTCAGCCTCGCCAACGTCGGACGGAACCGCTCTGATCTGGTTGGGACAATTGGGTGATCAGGGATAGGATAAATGGGGGGTTCTCGCGATTCCTGGTAGAACAGATTATATAGGTACGCACGCGATTTACTCTGCTCGACCGGCACCTGGCGAGATATGGCCCAGGCGCCGGTTCTTTTTTCTAGCCCCCCAGGTTCAGCCCCACCAGCGGCGCCAACAGGTTCGCCAGCACGTAGAGGATCGACAGCGCGCCGATCGCGACCACCGTTACCCAGGCGAGGGTGTTGTAGACCAGCCCGTTTCGGTGCGATCCCATGACCTCGCCATCGCTCGACAGGCGCACGATGAAGATGAGCAACGGCACCAACAGGAGGCAGTTGATCACCTGGACGACCAGCAGGAGCTGGATCAAGGGGACGCCAGGGATGAGGGTGACCAGGGCGCCGATCACGATCAGCGAGGTGAACAGGAAGTAGAAGGCCGGCGCCTCGCTGGGATCGAATGAGAGCCCCTTTTCCCAGCCAAAGGCTTCGGTGATCGAGAACGCGGTCGCGACCGGCAGCACCGCCGCCGCGAGCACCGACGCGCCCAGCAGGCCAACCGCGAAGAGGATGACCGCGTAGTGCCCGGCCACCGGCTCGAGGGCGAGCGCGGCGTCGGCGGCGGTGTTGATTGTCACGTTGCGCGCGAACAGCGTCGCCGCCGTGCTCACGACGATGAAAAAGCTGATCACGTTCCCAAAGATCGACCCGAACACGACGTCGACCCGCTCGTAATGGTATTCGCGGGCGGTGATGCCCTTGTCGACGACCGACGATTGCACGTAGATCTGCATGTAGGGAGTGATCGTCGTACCGATGGTCGCCACGAAGATGAAAATGAAGCCGGGGTCCACCCGAAAGGTTGGTACGACCGATTTCTGGATGACGGTGGCCCAGTCCGGGTGCGCGAGATAGGCGGCGATCGGATAGGCGAAGAACGCGAGGGTCATGACCAGGAAGACCCGCTCGATCTTCGCGTAGGAGCCACGGGTGACCAGCCACCAGATCAGCGCGGCGCTGACCGGAACCGAGACGTACTTGGTGACCCCGAAAAGCTCAAGGCTGGCCGCGATCCCCGCGAACTCCGAGATGGTGATGACCCCGTTCGCGATCAGGAGGAGCAACATGGCGAAGACCGTCCAGCGCGGACCGAACCGCTCGCGAATCAGCTCGGATAGCCCCTTGCCGGTGACCGCGCCCATGCGCGCGCACATCTCCTGGACGACGATCAAGCTCACCGTGACCAGAACGATGACCCAGAGGAGGTCGTAGCCGTAAGAGGCGCCGGCGCTGGCGTAGGTCGCGATGCCACCGGCGTCGTCGCCGGCCGCCGCCGCGACGAGACCTGGACCGAGAATCGCGAGATACGGGAAGAAAGGAAGCCGGCGAAGCGACCCGCGATGGAGGTGCCTCAGCCGTTCCTGAAACGTCACCCAGGGGCGCGACACGGTCCGCAGAAGCGGCGCCCGCCAGACGTCCTTCAATAACGCCACGCCGCCACCGCCGCCATCACCGGAAGAGTCGGGGAAGGCGACGCTGCCATTCCTCGGGCAGAATGACGTCGATGGCGTCGTCGACGGTGACGATGCCGAGCAGATGACCGCCCTCGTCCACCACCGGGAGCGCCAGCAGGTTGTAATGGGCGACCGTGCGCGCGACTTCGTCCGCCGGATCGGCGGCGTGCGCCTTGATGATGTCGCCCACCATGATGTCGCGCAGTCGCGATTCAGGGGGTGACGTAACCAGACTGCGCAGCGAGAGCACGCCAACCAATCGCCCGTTGATCTCGTTGTCGACCACGTAGAGGTAGTAGATCTCGTCGGGAAGCTCACGGCATTGTCGCAAGCGTGCAATCGCCTGGCGAGCCGTCAGGTACTCCGGCACGGTCACGAAGTCGGTCGTCATCATGCCGCCAGCCGAGTCCTCCGGATAGGTCAGCAGCCGCTGAACTTGCGCGGCGTCCTCGGCCTGCATTTCCTTCAGCAGACCCTCGGCCTGCTCGACCGGGAGCTCGCCGAGGAGGTCCGCGGCGTCGTCCGGGTCCATCTCTTCCAGGATGTCCGCCGCCTCGGCCGGAGGCAGCGACGAGATGATCGCGGTCGACATCGCGGGCTCGAGCTCCTCGACGGTGTCGGCGGCGATCTCGTCTTCCAGCGATGCCAGCACTTCGCTGGCCTGCGGATACGCCAGCTCCTCGACCAGTTGGGCGATGTCGGCCGGGTGTAAGCGCGCGATCTTCTCGTGGGGGATCAACAGCTTGACTTGCGGGACTTCGCTGGCGAAAAACTCGACCTGACTCCAGGAGATCAGCTTGCGGGTCAGCTTCCCCTCGATCAGCTTGCGGGGAAGGACGCGCCCGAGAAAGCCAGCCGTGCTCACGTCGGCGGCAACCAGGCGAAGGGTCTGGCCATAGAGCGCGAGCTGCGCGTCGTTCACGCGCACGACGCGCCGGCCGGCGACGTCGACGATCTGTTTGTCGAGAATGTCGCGAGCCAGGCGAACCTCGCCATCGCGCCGCTCGAACGGGCGCAGGTCGAGGCGGCTCGTCCGAAGCTTGATGCCGGAACGCCCGATGGATTCGACCTCGCCCCATGGGACGTAGACCGGCGTCGGAATTCCTCCGACCACGACCAGCAGGCCCTTCACCTTCGGAAACGACTCGGTCCCCACCTGAACGACGAGATCGCGCAGGGTGCCTAAGCGCTCGCCAGATGGGCTGGTGACGCGCGTGCCGATCAGCTCCGACAGATAGAGGAGAACCGTCGCATCTCTTGCGTTCGCCATGGGCATGGTATCCCCCGCATCGCTTCTGTCGTGAAAGCCGGCCGTCGTCATCTACGGAACGATCGCGTGCACGGGTGAGGCCACGAGTATACCAGAGCCACGTGATCGGCGAAGGTCTCTCACGGCCTGCCCCGGGGCCCCGATGCCCCAATTCTACGCGCTTTGGACTCCGAGTAGCCACTCTTGCCTCGGCCGCGAGTACAATGGCAAGCATGACGACACCGACCGCCTTTAGCCCGGAGGTCGCCGGCGCCCTGCGTCGAAATGGCTGGACGCTCGTCGACGTGCCGGCCGGGCTCACCCTGGCCGAGCTGCAACGGCAGGGCGCGCCATTTCGCGGCACGCGCTATTTTCGGGACGTCGCGCCCAGCGTGGTCGAGACACCGACGATCGCCCAATCGATCGCCTATCAGCCCGACTTCCTACCGGGCTCCTTGAATCGGCCGTTCGACGAGTGCGCGGGCCTCGTCGCCGAATTTGGGCGGTCGGTCCCCGTTGGCTGCCGCGCGATTATCGGCCAGGCTGCCATGTACGTCGATCTGATCTGGCGTCACGCGATCACGACCGGCGCTTTCCCGCTCAGCGGCGGTTACACCTGGACCTCGGACCAGTATCCCGACGGACACCTGGTGATCGGAGTATTCGGTCGGGAACGGCCGATCATCGTCGGACCGCATCCGAAGTCGGGTCGGGGCATCGGCGTCATGCCCCTGATCATTACGGACGGTTGACTCCTTTTTTACTTGCCTCTAGTTGATATTTAATTGCCAATTAACATTTCGGAACTAGGATGAATTCAGATAGCAACTCATCAAGGAAGAGAGACCGAGATGGCTCGTGGTACAAGTGTCGTTTCACCCGCCCGCGGTCGCGCGGCCGTGCCCAGGACCCTGATTGGCGCGGCGATCGTCGTCGTGATCGTCGCGATTCTCGGGGTCACCGGAGTCCTGGCCCAGGCCAAGCAACTGGTCCCCGGCCTCCGACCGGCGGCGCCCACCTATCAATCGGCGACCGTGGGGACCGGAAACGTTCAGGTCAGCGTGATCGCGACCGGGCCAGTCTCGACGACCAACGACCTGCCGCTGACGTTCAAGGAGTCGGGGAAGCTGGCGACGGTCAAGGTGAACGTGGGCGATCCGGTGAGCCGGGGCGAGGTGCTGGCGACCCTGAACC
>JBOGTX010000926.1:0-1570 GCA_050695695.1 Chloroflexota bacterium | reverse complement strand
CGTGATCGCCAGCTCGTTGGTGGCCGGGGATCGCACGATGCTGACGTTCGCGTCTTTCCCGAGCTGCTCGGCCTGATCTCCGGACAGGCTGTCGATGACGTCGACCTCGCCGTTTTGCAGCGCGGCGATCCGGGTCGCGTCCTCGCTGATCGAGCGGAAGATGATCTGATCGAGCTTGACCATTCCCTTGACCCAGTAGTCGTGGTTGGCGTCGCCGATCCACCGCTCGTTGGGTGTCCAGGAGTTGTATTTGAACGGACCGGTGCCGATGCCCTTCTTGAAGAAGTCGGCGCCGTACTGCTTGAACGCCGCCGGGCAGAGGATCGGCTCGGTGAAAGAGGTGATCAGGCCGGGATTTGGCTTGGCGAGGTCGAAGCGCACCGTCGCCGGATCGACCGCGCTAACCTTGCTCAAGACGCCCTTGAACGACGACGCGTGCTGAAAGGTGGGGTTATCCAGCAGGCGCTGGTAGGTGAAGACGACCGAATCGGCGTTGAAGTCCGAGCCGTCGTGGAACTTCACCCCGGGCTGCACCTTGAAGGTATAGGACGTTCCATCCTCCGCCATCGACCAGTCGGTGGCGAGAACCTTGATCTGATTGCCCTTGGCGTCGGTATCCATCAGCGGATCGTAGAGCACCCGGGCGATCGTGCCTTCCATCAGGCCGGAGATGAGCTGCGGGTCCTGGGTGCGCAGGTCGTCGCCCCGCGACCAGGTGAGCGTCTTCCCCGATCCTCGAAGCTGCCCGCAGCCGACGAGCGCCTCGGCCAGCGCCGGTGCGGCCACCGCGCCAAGTCCCAGTCGGATCGAGCCAGCGATGAATCGCCGCCGGGTCGTCGGGCCCAGGCGGCTCCAGACCAGCCCGCTTTCGCCCCGCGCGGGCGTGTCGCGATCGGACATGGTTGTTCCTCCAGATCTCGGTACGGATCCTTGGCGGACTATAGAGCGTCCGTGGACTCGCGTCAAGAGTGGAGGCGATTGTACACAATCTCGGGGGGCGATCCGAGGCCAGCGCGGCCTATCCCGCGAAGACCGCTTCGCGGACGGCGTCGTAGTCGGCCGGTAGCTCCACCGGTCGGTTCACCAGCAGCGGTCGGATCTCGGGGAGCGTACCTTCGTGATAGTGGATCTTGAACTCCGGGAACTTGAGCCCATTGGCGGTCGAAATGACGATCACCCGCTCGCCGGGCTGGATCGTCTGACTGGTGACCAGCTTCTCCAGGACGGCGAGCGCGACCCCGGTGTGGGGATCGGTGAAGAGGCCAGCCAGATCGGCCCGCGCCGCGGCCTGGGCGAGCTCATCCTCGGTCGCCTGCTCGACGACGCCGTTGAATTGTTTCAGCGTCCGCACCGCGCGCGGGTAGGAGACCGGGTTGCCGATCCGGATCGCCGTCGCCTGGGTGTTACCGGCGACCACCGGTGTCAGTCCGCCCTCGAAGCCCAGCCGGTAGGACCGGTAGAGCGGGTTCGCCGCCGCGGCCTGCGCCACCGCGATGCGCGGCAGCCTGGTAATCAGTCCGATCTCGCGGAGCATCAGAAAACCCGCGCCCAGCGCGCTGACGTTGCCGAG
>JBOGTX010000925.1:0-1951 GCA_050695695.1 Chloroflexota bacterium | reverse complement strand
GAAAGCGGAAACCCAGACGTTGGTGTCAACGAGCGCGCGAGGAGGAACCTCAGGCACGAGTGCTCAGCCGGCGCTCGGTCCGCTCGTGTCGGACCTCTTCCCGGGCCGCGGTAATCGCCGCCTCGATGTCGTCGGCCCCCAGGTCTTCCGGGGTTCTGGCCCGAATGCGCGACAGAGCTTCCACGAATCGCGATCGCCACTCGTCCGATGAGACCGATCGGCGTGGACCGACGACGCGCGATGTGGACGCCAATCCCCGCCGGGCCAGGTAGGCGTTCAGCGCCTCGCGGACGAGGTCGGTAAACGAGCGGCCTTCCTCGATCGCCAGATGGCACAAACGGCGCGCCTGCTCGTCGTCAAGGTAGATGTTCGTCCGCTTCACAATCGCCCCTTTTCCGTCCTTCTGCCCTCAGTATTCACATGACATCATGAGGATCGGTCGGGACGTGCCACGGGAATCAACCAGGGCACGCTCGTCATTAGGCGCTCGTGGGCGAGTCGGGCAGCTTGAGGGCGGGCTCGATATCGGTGTGGTTGAAATCGAGACCCTTGAAGAGCAGGGGCTCGCCGGTCGCCCTGGCCAGCGCGTACGCGAAACAGTCGCCAAAGTTCAGCTGCGCGGGATGCCCACTTCCCTTGCCAAAGTCCCGGTAGGCCGCCCGCCCAATACGGGCATGGGCTTCGGTGACCGCCTCGACCACGATTCCGGCCACGCCGATCAGGTCATCAAAGCGTCGGCTGGCAACCGGATCGCGGGATCCATCGATCACGACCGCCGCCTCCAAGAAATTGACCGCCGAGACACGTCGGCTAGTAGCGCCCTCAATGGCCCGCGCGAACGCGGACGCGTCGGGCTCAGCCCGGAGAATCGCAATCAGAGCAGACGCGTCGATGATCACCGTGGTAGCCCTCGCTCGTCGTACAGGAGATCACCGTGCGCGACCGATCGGAAAGGCTCTTGCAGGTGCGAGGAACAATCACGGCCAATCGCCAGCAAGCGATCGGCTAAGCTATCGGCATGGGCGCCGCGTACCCGCTGAAGACGCTCGCGCAGCGCCTCGGTGACCGCGGCGGTGATGCTTTCACCGGTGAGATCGGCGAGCTCATGCGCTAGACGGTACGTTTCATTGTTTTTCACATTCAATCCCATGGCTGGCACCCTTCGACCATCATCCGGGAACCATTCTACCATGTCGCGGGTGACGGGCGCCCCCGAGCGCGGCTAGGGGTCATCGGCGAGGTAGCGCTCGAGGGCCGCGTCGAGCTGCCCGTCGGGCAGGCTCTCGCTCAGCCGCAGCCAGGGTCCGAAGTAGCCGCGTCCGGTGCGAAGCGTTCGCGAGATGATCTCGACAAACCCATGGTCGGCCTGACGTCATCCATGGTCATGCCACAGTGAAAACCGCCCGGATCTGCCCCGCGCATCCGGGCGGTTTTCACCGTGGCATGAGATTCGTCTATAATCCGCCCCGTCATGATTGCTCGCTGGGGCTCGACCGCCGCGCTCGCCGCGATCGTCGCGTCGTACGTCGTCCTCGCGCTGACCTACAACGTCCTGCAGCCAGTCTGGGAATCGCCGGATGAGCCCGAGCACTTCGAGTTCGTTCGCTACGTCCAGATCCACCAGGCGTTGCCCCGCGGGACCCCGGGGCAGTCCATGGTGATTAACCCGAACGATCCGACCAAAGAGTTCAGCCAGGCGCCCCTCTATTACGTCATCCTGGCGGCGGCCCTGCAACCGATCGCCATCGGCCCCGGTCCCTATTTTCACCTGAATCCATTCTGGAACTGGCCGAATCATCCCTGGCGCCATGCGCTCGCCATCCACCGGCCCGACGAGGGATGGCCGTTCCACGGTGTGTCCCTCTTCGTCCACCTGGGGCGCCTCTTCGCGATGCTCGGTGGCGTCGTCGCGCTCCTCGCCACCTATTCGATCGTTCGCCAGATCCTGGGG
>JBOGTX010000924.1:0-2363 GCA_050695695.1 Chloroflexota bacterium | reverse complement strand
AGCTCCGGCGGCGCGACCTTCAACGTCTTCCAGGGCGCCAAGAACCCCGACGGCGCCAAGGCGACGATCGAGTACCTGCTCAGCCAGCCGATTCAAAAGCAGATCTGGTCGACTAGCTCGGGTTACGCGGCCCCGGCGTTCGCCTGGGGCTGGGACGAGCCCGAGGTGACCGGTAGCGTCAACAACGTCGACAAGATCTTCCAGCAGCTCGTCTACGGCACGCAGACCTTTAACTGGTCGCCGGGTCCGGGGCCTCGCCTCTGGATCAACGCGGTCGACAACGCGGTGCTCTTGACCGAGGCGATGGCCAGCATCCTCAAAGGCACCGCGATCAAAGACGCGGTCGCCACGGCCACCCAGAAGATGCAGGGCTTCCTGACCCAGTACAAGGGCAAATAGGTTTCGGCCGGATCTCCTCACCCCTCCCGGTCCAGGGATCGGGAGGGGTGAACGTTACCGGTCCCGGCCGGGCGGCCGGGCGGGGTTACAAAGAGAGGCGGTACTTTGGCTATCAAAGAGTACGTGTCTCGCGAGACGGCGGCCGCGCGACCGAGTCCGGGCTTCTGGAAGCGCTCCGATCAGGTTCTGGGGAAGGATTGGCGGATCGCCTGGGTCTTCTTCCTGCCAACCTTCATCCTGCTTTTCTTGATGGTCGGCTGGCCGTTCGTCGAAGGGCTCTACATCAGCTTCACCGACACGATCGGATCGACCGTCGCCATCGGTCCCTTCGTGGGGTTGAAAAACTACATCGCCGTCATTCACGACCCGGACTTCTGGACGTCGTTCTGGATCACGATCCAGTTTACGTTCTGGGCCGAGATCTTCAAGCCGATCCTCGGGATCATCGCGGCCCTCCTGCTGCACAACGCGAAGCGCTATAAAGCGATCCTCAGCTCGGCGATCCTGCTCCCGTGGATCGTGCCGAGCATCGTCCAGGCGCTGATCTGGCGGGCGCTCTACGATCCGATCTTCGGGGCGATCGACTACGTTCTTACCTTCCTCCACCTGACGAACAATGGGATCGCCTGGCTGGGCGACCCTGGCTCGGCCCTCTGGGCGGTGATCATCGTCAACGTCTGGGCGGGCATCCCATTCTTCTGCATCATTCAGCTCGCCGGTCTGAAGTCGATCGATCCGGAGCTCTATTCGGCCTCCTCGGTGGATGGTGCGAACGCCTGGCAGCGTTTCCGCTACATCACCCTGCCGGGGATCGCCTACACTCAGATCGTCGCGTCGTTGCTGTCTACCGTTCTGACGATCAACAACTTCCAGACGATCTATCTGCTGACCGCCGGGGGCCCGCTAGACGCGACCCGGGTGCTTGGCATCTTGACCTTCGAGCGCGCGTTCAACTCGTTCAATTTCGGGTCGGGCGCCGCGATCTCGTTGATCATCCTGCCGATCTTCGGGTTCGTGATCTGGGTCCTGGCGGCGTACATGATGGCCGGCACCCGCGCCTCGGGCATCGACGAGGTGCCGGTGCAGATTCGGATCGTGACGCCGATCGTTCGTCCGCTCGGTCGCGTTTTTTCGTTCCTGTTCGACGCTGGCGAGTTTCTGTTTGGCCTGGCGGCGAACGGGATTCGCGCGGCCACCGGACGCGACGCGACGGAACCGGCGATGGGGGCTCGGGCGGGTCGGTACGCCCTGGGCACGGTCTCCACGGTGGTGCTGGCCGCGCTGCTGCTGTTCGAGCTCACCCCGTTCTACTGGGTGATCGTCTCGGCATTCAAGAGCGATGAACAGATCTCGAGGGTCACCTCGATCTTCTGGCCGCAACCCTGGACACTGGTCCAGTTCAACGCGCTGCTCGGCCAAACCGACTTCGGCCTCTGGTACCGCAACACGATCCAGGTCGCGATCGTCGCCACCTTCATCGGTGTGTTTGGCTCGGCGGCGGGCGCGTACGCGCTCTCGCGGCTGCGCTGGCGGGGATCGGGCGTGATGTCGAGCTTGATGCTGATCTCGTATATGATGCCCGCCGCGGTCATGCTGGTGCCCTTCTACAAGATCATGGTGTTCTTGCACCTGATCAACACGCTGCAGGCGCTCGAGCTGATTTACCCGAGCTTCCTGCTGCCGTTTGCCACCTGGCTGCTGATGGGCTACTACCGCTCGATCCCCGAGGAGCTCGAGGACGCGGCGCGGATCGACGGCGCGAACCGATTCCAGATCTTCGCGCGGCTGATCCTGCCGTTGTCCAAACCGGCGCTGTTCGCGGTCACCCTGTTCTCGCTGACCAACGCCTGGAACGAGTTCTTCTTTGCCTACATCCTGATCCACAGCGGCAGCTCCTTCACCCTGGCGGTCGGTCTGGCGCAGATGGTCATTGGCGACATCTACCCGGTCGGCCAGATGATGGT
>JBOGTX010000923.1:0-5898 GCA_050695695.1 Chloroflexota bacterium | reverse complement strand
GCGCTAGGCATGGCGGCGAGTCGGACATCGGTTCATGGTCCTGCGATCCGGGGCCGGAACGCGCGGGGTCTCGAACATCGCTGCGCCGCCTCCGTAAACCGCTCGTCGACAAGGCCAAACTCGACCGCTGAGCCAGCGAGCCAACCCGCGCGGCCCACCACGCCCCGCGAGCCTTTCCTGCGCCAGCATCGTATCAGACCACACGAACGGCGCAAAACGCCCCGAAAGGTCACGAACAGCCCGGGCGGAAACTCTCGGTTTTCGCGGCTTTCACGGCCTTTCGCGCGGTTCATGGTCCAAACGTTAACTCCGCGCCCGCGGTTCCAATCCAAAATCGAGAGGCGTGGTTGGCGGCATTGCCCGCCTCCGCTAATACCCGATCGTGATGTTCGTCTGCCCGACTTGCCCGGTCGGGAACCCGACGCCGCCCTGCTCCAGTGCCGCAAAGAAGCGTTGCGAGTTGATCTGCGCCAGATTCTGCGCGATCGTGATCGTCCCGGTGACCGTCACTTGCTCGCCGGGCAGCAAGTCGCGCGAGAACGTGCCGCTTCCGTCCGGCTGGCCGTTGCTGTTCTTCTTGAGGTCAGCGGCCCCGAAGAAGCCCCAGCGACACGGGTATTCGATCGCCTCGTTCTGCCAGCCAACCGCTACCCGCCAGACGCCCGCGCGCTCGAAATAGATCGGAATGTTCTTCTCGTTGACGATCGACGCGAAGGACTTATCGGTTTGGTAGGTGTAGCCCGACGGCGGCCCGAGGGTCTTGATCGGCACCGTGCCGGTGTTCTTCACCACGACCTCGACGTTGATGCTGCCACCGACCGCGATCGCGGTCGGCGTGAACTTGACGCTCGAAATCGACGCCCGCGGCGTTCCCCCGTTGGCGATCGCCACCTGGGTCACGTCGTCGGTGAAGTTACCCGCCAGGTCGGTTGCCTCGATGTGGATGTCGTACTTGCCGTCGGGGAGGACGTTTCCGTTCTGGTCGGTGCCGTCCCAGGCGAATGAGAGCATGCCCGCGTCCAGTGTCTTCGGCGCCAGGATCAGGTTGAACGCGCCGGTCGCGCCGGTCGCGTAGACGCGGACCTTGGCCTTTTTCGTCAACTGGTAGCCGATGTTCGTCGTATCCTCGTCGCCGTCGCCATTGGGCGTGAACGTCGGGTACTGCACCGTCACCTGGGTGATTTCCGGGGGCGTCGTGTCCGCGTCTTTGATCGTGATCGGCGCCTCGCGCGTGACCGTCTGCCCGGCCGCGTCTTTGGCCTGGACCACGAAGCGGTAGGTGCCGTCGGGGACCACTCGAAGCCACTTTTTCCCGGGCACCGGCACCGTTCCATTGAACGCGATCTGATAGTCATCCGGCGCGCGGGTCTGGGGCGAACGGAGCGGGTAGGTCGTCTTGCCGTCCGCGCCGATCAACGTCGCCGACACGTCCGCCCGCCGGCGCAGCGTGTAGTCGACGTCGGTCACGCCATCGCGGCTCGTCCCGTTCGGGGTGATCGTGCTCAGACTGACCGAGAGCGGCGAGAGAAACTGGCCCGAGCCGCAGCCGGCGATCGCCAGCAATGGCCCAGCCAGGACCGGCGCCACGCTTGCCCGGAGAAACGTCCGCCTCGTCACCGTCATGCGCCAACCTTCGCCACCGGCACCACCACCCGAGCGACCTCGAGCACCGGCAGCAGCGCCAGATCAAGAACTTCATCCATCGTATCGACCGGAATGAACCGCAAATCGCGGCGCACCCGTTCGGGTACGTCGACCAGGTCTTTCAGGTTCTTCCGCGGCAAAATAAACGTCTTGATTCCCGCCCGGTGCGCGGCGAGCGCCTTCTCGCGCAGGCCGCCAATCGGGAGCACTCGCCCGCGCAGGGTGATCTCACCGGTCATCGCCACGTCGCGCCGAACTGGCCGCCGCAGCAGGGCCGAGGTGATCGCCGTCGCCATGGTGATGCCCGCCGATGGCCCGTCTTTTGGCACCGCGCCAGCCGGCAGGTGAATGTGGATATCCTTCTCCTCGTGAAACTTGTCCGGGAGCGCTAACGTCGCGGCCCGCGAGCGAATGTAGCTGAGCGCCGCCGTCGCCGACTCTTTCATGACGTTCCCAAGCTGGCCGGTCAAGATCAGCTGTCCCTTGCCGTCGAGCAGCGATGCCTCCACCGTGGCCAGGTCTCCCCCGACCTCGGTCCAGTAAACGCCGGTCGCCACCCCTACCTCGTCACGCTCCTCGGCAAGGCCCCAGGCGAACTGGGGTGGACCAAGGTAACGGGTCACGGTCTTCGCACTCACGGTATGCGGGAACCGTCGGCTCGACGCGACGCGACGCGCGACCTTTCGGCAGACCGAGCCGATCTCGCGCTCGAGGTTGCGGACGCCGGCCTCGCTGGTGTAGCCGCGCACGGTCTGTCGGACCGCGTCGTCGGTGAAGATCACCTGTCGATCCGAAAGCCCGCTCTCGGCAAGCTGACGCGGAATCAAAAACCGACGCGCGATCTGCAGCTTATCCTCTTCGACGTAGCCGGGCAGCTCGATCACCTCGAGGCGATCGCGCAAGGCCGGGGGGATCGGATCCAGCAGATTGCCGGTGGTGATGAACAGCACCCGCGATAAATCGTACGACACGTCGAGATAATGGTCGCTGAAGGCCGAATTCTGCTCCGGGTCCAGCACTTCCAGCAACGCGGCCGTGGGGTCGCCACGGAAGTCGACGCCGACTTTGTCCACCTCGTCGAGCATGAACACCGGATTCACCATGCCGGCGGTACGCATCGTTTGAATGATTCGTCCAGGGAGCGCCCCGACGTAGGTGCGCCGGTGGCCCCGGATCTCGGCCTCGTCGTGAATTCCGCCCAGGCTCACCCTGGTGAAGCGGCGCCCCAGAGCTTCGGCGATCGACTTACCCAGGCTGGTCTTGCCGACGCCGGGCGGGCCGACGAAGCACAGGATCGGCGTGCGAGTTCCGCGCCCGCCCAGCTTGCGAACCGCCATGAACTCGAGGATGCGCTCCTTGACCTTCTTCAAGCCGTAGTGATTCGCGTCCAGAACCTTCAACGCGTGGTCAAGGTCGACGTTGTCCTCGGTCGCCGCTTGCCAGGGCAGATTGACCAACCAGTCGAGATAGGAGCGAATGATCCCAACCTCCGGCATCGCCGCCGGCATGCCCGAGAGGCGGCTCAGCTCTTCCTCGGCCTTCGCGCGGACCGCGTCCGGCAGGCCCACCTCGGCGAGCTTGGCGCGCAAATCGTTCAGATCGCGGGTGAAGGAGTCGACCTCGCCAAGCTCGCGCTGAATCGCGCGGAGCTGCTCGCGCAAGAGGTATTCTCGCTGCGACTTGTCGACCTCTTGTTGCACCTGGTTCTCGATTTTTGCCTCGAGCTCCAGCACTGCCAGCTCGTGGGCCAGCATGACGTTGACCTTTTCCAGGCGATCGGCCGGGGCGAGCACCTCGAGAATCTCCTGGTGTTGGGCGACCGAGAGTTGAAGCGACGAGCCGACGACGTCGGCGAGCCAGCCGGGATCGTCGGCGTTCATCGCGGCCACGTAGACTTCCTCGTTGAGCTCGTGGCTCAGCTTCACGCACTTTTCGAAGAGGGCAAGGATCGCGCGCATGAGCGCTTCCAGGGCGATCGTCTTCTCGACGGTCTCGGTGACCGGAATCACTCCGGCGTGGAGCACGTCCCCTTCGCTATCGATCGTGCTGATGTGAACGCGGCGCTGCCCCTGCACCAGGACGTTGGTGGTGCCGTCCGGCATCTTGAGGACCCGCCCGACCACCGCCTCCGTTCCAACGCTGTAGAGATCGCTCGGTCCGATGTCTTCCTTTTCGGGATCGCGCTGCGCCACGACCACGACGGTTCGATCGTGCGCCATCGCGTCGTCGATCGCTCGCTGGACCCGATCGTCTCCGACGACCAGCGAGGAAACCATCCGAGGAAACAGGACGGTGTCGTTCGTAGGAACCACCGGCAGCGTCAGGGTTGGCTCGTCCTCCACCACGGCCGTTGGCGGACGATAGACGCGGCGTCTCCGCGAGGTGTGCTGGTTAATTTGGATCCTCCGGTCGATTCGATGTCTAACGTTATATCACAGTTCGCCTGGTATGAAGAAACGATCGCTCACTCAAAGTACAATTATACCTGTTAGCCGTTCCGCGGGCGAAAAGCTGGCGTGATGCGATCGAAAAGGTCGAGGTTTTGCCAGCGCCCGAACCGGTAATGGCGCCCGGACGTTTGAAGGAACGCCCGTAGATTCGTTTCGGCCGGGCTTCCGGCCACCACGAGCACCGCCGGGTCGGGGCTCCGGTCGACCGCGATCGCGTCGGGAATGTATCGATTGAAGCCGACTCGAAGTCGATCGTCGATCACGCTCGGGATGACCCGTTCCTGGCTCTGAAAGGCCACCGGATACGCCAGCCAGTAATCGGCATAGAACGCGGAAACGCCGCGAGCCTCGAGAAACGCGGCCAGCGAGGGACTCCCCGCGTCGACCACTTGATTGGCGAGCCGTGGCGCCGCCAGCGCTGGATCGAACCGGAGCACGCTGGTCAGATTCAGGGCGATCAAACCGGCCAGGACCCCGATTGCAACCGCTCGCTGAGACGGCCACAAGCGCGACCAGTACAGCCCACCGACCGGGACCAGTGAGTAGAGCGGCAGGAGGTAGCGCGGCTCGCTGAGATAGAGAAACTCGATCTGGCTAACGCAAAACAGCGCGACGGTCGCGACGCCGACCCAGACGAGCAAATCGACCGGAGTGGGGAGCGAGCGCGCGGCGTGCCAGATGGACCTGACGAAGAGGACGCCTCCCGCCACGGCCAGCGCGCCTTCGAGCAGAACCAAGATCGGTTCTGGCCACCCGGAATTCGCTCGCGCCGCCGCGAACGCCGGGAGGTTCGAGCTCGCCTCGAAGAATCCAAGCAGAATGGGAAAGCTCTGGTGGACGGTGGAGACGACATTCTCACGAAAGATCAGCGGCGTCGTCGGCTGGGTCACGTTCGGACCGGCCAGCTCACGAAGCGTTGCACCGTGCGAGCGCAGGTTGGCGACCAGCAGCGGGCCGGCCCCGATCAGAAAAGCGCCGACGGTCCCGAGCGCTCGCCAGCGAACGAGCCTCCATCGGAGATGGAGCGTGAGGTACAATCCGGTCGGAACGAGGTAGACGATCGAAAGGGGATCCGTCCAGAGGGCCAGTCCCCAGACCGCCCCGAGCGAGATCCATTGCCAGGCTGGCGATTCGTGGTTGGAGGCGATCGCCAGGGCAAGCCAGAGGGCGATCGCGCCAAGCGCGATCAGCTCGGAGTAGCCACCCCTGGCCTTCACGCTCCAGGTCAACAGGAATAACGGAGGGATCACGAAATAGGCAAGTCCAGCCCAGCCGGCCGCCGCGCCAAACGCTCGCCGTGCGAAGAAGGTCGTGAAGACGACAAAGAGCAGTGAATAGAAGAGTGGCGCCATCCGGAGCGCGCCGACCGTCGGGCCACCGACGGCGAACGCCAGGGCGGCGCTAGCCGGCTCGAGCGGGCCGAGATAGCTCTGGCCGTAGTAAAACACCGGGAGCTCGCCGCGGTAGAGGATATGTCGGGCCATCAGGCCAACGATTGCTTCGTCGCTTTCGAAGGGAAGGCCACGATCCAGCGCGAACCAGGCGCGGGTGAGAACGCAAAGGCCGAGCGCAAACAACCAGAGGGGACCTCGACGGGCGGCGACGGCAGACAACCGCTGTCCGGAGCCAGCCGGCCGCCAAGCCAGATCCAAAGCGGAACCAATCAGAGCTCATCTGGCGAGCTCTTGGAAAACTTTGGTAGCGGGGGTTGGATTCGAACCAACGACCTTCGGGTTATGAGCCCGACGAGCTGCCACTGCTCCACCCCGCGTCGACAACATTATTATATCAGACTATTCCGACC
>JBOGTX010000922.1:0-5753 GCA_050695695.1 Chloroflexota bacterium | reverse complement strand
GCCGATCTGTGATGCGAAGCGAATCGCCTCTTCGATCCGTGCACGGTTGGCCGCGGCGGTGCGAGGCGTCGCCAGCCCACCGCCGCCACGGACACACACGCACGGCGCGCCATTATCCGCGAGCTCTTTGCCGAGGGAACGAACCTGCTCGGCCGACGCGCTCGGGCCTCCGACCGCGTTATTCGCGATCTCGATTCCGTCGAAGCCCAGGTCGTGGACCCGACGCAGCCAGGTCGCCCGAACCTCGCGTCCGGGGAGATTCCAGGCATCCCCAACGTAGGGAAAAAGGTTAGCGCGACGAAACGCATAGGCGATCTTCACTGAACTATTCCTTTACCCAAAATCTATTTTCAAGAGCCGCTGACCGAATCAGGCGGCCCTTTGCTGCAAGACGTCCATTCCGTGAAGGGCGAGGGCAACCGCCCCCAGGACTCCGACGTCGTCGCCGAGCTCCGAGCGGACGACCCTGGTTCGTCTGACGTAGGCTTCCATCGCCCGCTCGCGGATCGCCCGCTCCACGTTGGGAACGAGCAGACTCCAGCCGTGGTTGGCAACGCCGCCGCCGACGACGATGGCCTGGGGATCATACAGGTGCATGATGTTCGCGAGTCCCACCCCAAGGTTGTAGGCTGCCCATTCGACGACCTGTCGTGCCAGGGCATCGCCGTCGGCCGCGGCCTGCACGACCGCTCCGGCGCTCAAATGGCCGAGCGCGCCAGCGGTCGACTGACCGAGGCACGAGGATTCGCCGGCCGCGATGCGCCGCGCTACCTCGTGGGCGATCGCCGTGCCGGAGGCCATCGCTTCCAGGCAGCCGTAGTTGCCACAGCCACAGCGGGGGCCATTCAAGTCGATCGTCATGTGCCCGATCTCGGCAGCTCCGCCCCACGCCCCCAGCAGCAGCTTTCCGGCGTTCATCACCCCTCCGCCGATGCCGGTGCTCACGGTGACGTAGACGAGGTGGGCCGATCCTCGCCCGGCCCCGAATCGAAACTCGGCCAGCGCGGCCAGGTTCGCGTCGTTTCCCAGCAGGACCGGAACGGTGAGCTCGGTCGCCACGATCGATTGTAGCGGAACGTCACCCCACCCTGGCAAATTCGGTGGGCGATAGACGATGCCAAGCCACGGATCGACCGGCCCCGGCACCGCGATCGCGATCCGGGCGAGCGCGGTCAGCGGGTCGGGCTCCAGGACGGCCCGAATCTCATTCACGACGCGGCGGATGACCGTGTTGCGTCCGTCGCCGGCTAACGTCGGCACCACCTGCTGGCGAACGACCGTGCCGTCGCGATCGGCCAGAGCCACCCGCAATTTCGTTCCCCCCAGATCGACTCCGACGACGTACCTGCCGAGGCTCTTGGCCATCGCGTCCTCCTCGTCGCGCGGCATCGTCGCCGACTCAAGCTTCGGCGACGACCGGGTTCTTCATGCGCCCGATTCCCTCGATCTCCATCTCCATCACGTCTCCGGGCTTGATGATGCGCAGTTCCTGCGATACAAACATCGGCACTCCGGTGTAGACCAGGTCGCCCGGCAATAGCGTCATGACGTCGGAGATCTCGCTCAGCACCCTGGGCACGTCCCAGATCATATCACTCGTCCGCTCGTCCACCGCGATCTGGCCGTTGACCCAGAGCTTGATCGCCAGGTCGCGGGTATCGAGCTCGGTGACGAGAACCGGACCGGCTGGCGACCAGGTATCGAATGATTTCGACCGCGCGAGGTGATTGTCGCGCCCCTGGACGTTGTCGCAGGTGACGTCGTTTCCGGTGGTGTACCCCAGGATGTATTCCGCCGCCTCGGTGACCGGAACGCGGCGGGCGGTTCGCTTGATCACGAAGCACAGCTCCGGCTCGTGCCAGACTCGGGTGCACACGCGCGGGTAGACTACCGCATCATCCGGACCCGCGAGGCAGGTCGGAGATTTCAGAAAAAGCATCGGCTCGAAGTCGGTCAAATCCGGAAGCGGTCGCGTCCCGCCGCGGGTCATCAGGCGCCGGTAGTTTCCGGCGTAGCCGACGATTTTCGTCGGCTCGGCGGGTGCCAGGAGCTTCACGTCGGCCAGGCGACCGACCCGACTCCCGCGACCAGGGTTGTCATAAACCGACCCCTCGACTCGGTACACCACGCCGTCATCCACGATACCCCACCCGGTGGCGTCGCGGCTCGAAAAGCGGGCAAGAATCATGTGGTTCCTCCTCGATTCGGGCCCATTCTACGATACCCCCAACTGAACGACAATCATCGCGGCGATTCCCCCGTCATTCCGAGCCGCCGCGAGGCAGCTCTGATCTCGGGCCGGAGATTCCTCGCGATCGCCCGGAATGACAGATCTTGCGCGGCGCCGACATCATCAACGACAGTTAGATATCCGTATGGATTCCCGTCTGGGCGTTGGCTCGGATGGCCGAATCAACGTAGAATGTTCGTAGCGCTCGTCGCCGCGGCCGGCGAACCGGCCGGCCCCTGACGATGCGATCTTTGCTCGCTGAAATGGACGCATGACGTCGACGATCAAACCCCAGCCGATCATCCAGAGGTACCGCTGGGACGTTCACGAGCGCGCCCCGACGGAATATCTGAAGAGCTTCGCCGGGGTTCATCCGCTGCTGGTCCAACTGCTCTGGAATCGGGGAATGGTCGATCCCCAGTCGGTCGAGGCGTTTCTGGGCGCGGCCGGGGAGCCCCTCGGCTCACCCTGGTCGTTGAGTGGAATGGCCGACGCGGTGGATCGACTGCTCGACGCCCGGGCCAGGGGCGAAGCGGTGACGGTGTACGGCGACTACGACGTGGACGGCGTGAGCAGCACCGTCTTGCTGGTCGAGTGCCTGCGCCTTGCCGAGATCCGGGTCGCGCCATTCGTTCCGCGGCGAAACGTCGAAGGCTACGGACTGAACGGTGAGGCACTCGAACGCCTGCGCGACGCCGGCACCCGACTCGTCGTCGCCGTCGACTGCGGGATTTCCGGCGCGCGCGAGGTCGAGCGCGCGAAAACGATCGGCCTCGACGTGATCGTCGTCGACCATCACCACGCGCCCGCCGTCTTGCCCCGAGCCGTCGCGGTGATCAATCCAAAGCAGCCGGGATGCGCCTACCCTTTCAAAGATCTCTGCGCCGCCGGTCTGGCCTATCGATTGGCCCAGGCCCTCTTCGAGCGATTGGGGCAGGGACCCGAGGTCGCCGATCGCTGGCTTGATCTCGTCGCGCTGGCCACCGTCGCCGACGTCGTCCCGCTCACGTCCGAAAATCGCGGGTTAGTCCAACGCGGCTTGCCGTACTTGAATCCTCCTCGGCGCGTCGGGCTACGCGCGCTGGCGACCCGGGCGGGACTCCGACCCGGCGCGATCGGCTCCCGCGCGCTCGCCTTCGTCCTGGCGCCCCGTTTGAACGCCGCGGGTCGGCTGGCCGGCGCGGGGACGAGCGTCCAGCTTCTCTTGAGCGAATCGGCGGAAGAATCAGCAGAGCTGGTCGAGACCCTCGAAAGCACGAACCGAGAACGGCAGCGACTGACCGGCGAGGCGCTCGAGCGGGCGTGCGCCGCGGTCAGGTCTTTGCCCGACTTGCCCAGACTCTTGCTCGTCGCTGACGAATCTTTCGCCGCCGGCGTCGTCGGCCTGGTCGCGGCGCGGCTGGTGGAACAGTTCCACCGACCGGCGTTCGTCGCCGAGGTGGGCGACGGCTTGGCGCGCGGCTCCGCCCGTGGCATCGAGGGCTTTCACATTGCCGAGGCGTTGGCCAGTTGCTCCGACGTGCTGGTGCGCCACGGCGGTCACGCCCGTGCCGCCGGCTTCACCGTCGAGACCAACCGCCTCGACGAGCTGCGCGCTCGCCTCCAGGCGATCGCCGGCGAGCAAATCTCCGACCGCGCCATCGAGGCGTCCCTGAGCATCGACGCGGAAGTGCGGCTCGCCCGGCTGGATTCGCGGCCGGATCTGCTCCTCGACCGACTGGAGCCCTGCGGCTTCGGTAACCCAACGCCACTGTTCTTGAGTCGCCAGCTTCAGGTGCTCAGCGCCCGAGTGGTCGGAAGCTCGCCGCCCGGTCATCTCAAGCTCAAGGTTCGCGATGGCGCCACGTCCTGGGATGCCATCGGGTTCGGCATGGGTGGCCTCCGCGACAACCTCGCCGATCGGGTCGATCTGGTCTATTCGATCGACCGCCATGAATGGAACGGGGCGGTGAGCGCTCAGCTTTGCTTACGCGACTTGTGTCCGTCCGACGCCTGAATCTTGACAATACCATTAGCAACCTTTATACTGTCGTCAGTACTCGTGAGCTGAGGGCGAAGATCGTGGAGACACCAAACGTCGACGAGCCGTGCTACATCATCAGTGTCGCGGCGCGCCTGGTGGAGATGCATCCACAGACCTTGCGCTACTACGAGCGTCTCGGCTTGATCGAGCCGTCGCGCTCGAATGGCAAGATTCGCCTTTACTCGGCGCGAGACGTCGACCGACTCCGTCAGATCCACAACTACGTCAACGACCTGGGCGTGAACCTGGCGGGGGTCGAGATCATCATGAGCTTGACTGAGAAGATGGCCGAGATGGAAGCCGAGATCAACCGGCTGCGGGCGGCCCTGGAGACCCGCGATGCCGAGAACCGACGCCAGGGACGGGAAGGACGTGACGATGGGATTTGAACGATTTACCGAGCGCGCGCAGGAGGCCCTGCAGCACGCCCAACAGCTTCTGGTCGAGCTTCGACACAACCAGCTCGACGTCGAGCACCTGCTCCTCGCCCTGCTGGATCAGCAGGAGGGCCTGGCGGTCGAGATTCTCGAGCGCCTCGGCGTCGATGTTCAGGCATTCCGTCGTCGCATCTGGGAAGCGCTGGAGAGCAGCCCGCGGGTCTATCAGGCCGGCGGCGTCGGCCAGGTGTACATGACGCCTCGGCTGAAGTTCGTCTTCGATCGGGCGATCGAAGAGGCGAACCGGCTGCGCGACGAATACGTGAGCACCGAGCACCTGTTGATCGCGGTCGTCGCCGAGCGCGAGGGAATCTCGGCGCGACTGTTCCGCGGGCTTGGCGTTGACCCCGAGAAGGTCTACCGCGCCTTGGCCGAGATTCGTGGCACCCAGCGCGTCACCGACCAGCGACCGGAGAGCAAGTACCAGGTCTTGCAGCGCTACAGCCGCGACCTGACCGAGCTCGCCCGGGCTGGCCAGCTCGACCCGGTGATCGGCCGGAACGACGAGATCATGCGCGTGCTGCAGGTCTTGTCGCGCCGGACCAAGAATAATCCGGTCTTGATCGGCGAGCCGGGCGTTGGCAAGACGGCGATCGTCGAGGGCCTTGCTCAGCGCATCGTCAGCGGCGACGTTCCGGAGCCACTGCGCCAGAAGCGCGTCATCGCGCTGGACATGGGCGCGCTGGTCGCCGGATCGAAGTTCCGCGGCGAGTTCGAGGAGCGTCTGAAGGCGGTGATGGACGAGATTCGTCGGGCTCAGGGTGAGATCATCCTGTTCATCGACGAGCTGCACACTGTGGTCGGGGCCGGCGCCGCCGAGGGCGCGATCGACGCGTCCAACATGCTGAAGCCGGCGCTGGCCCGCGGGGAGTTGCAATGCGTCGGCGCGTCCACGCTCAACGAGTATCGCAAGTACATCGAGAAGGACGGCGCGCTGGAGCGACGGTTCCAGACGGTCATCGTGGATCCGCCGAGCATCGATGAGACCATCGAGATCCTCAAGGGGTTGCGTTCGCGCTACGAGGATCATCACCGCGTGACCATTCCCGATGCCACCCTCGAC
>JBOGTX010000921.1:0-3393 GCA_050695695.1 Chloroflexota bacterium | reverse complement strand
CCGTCACGCCGGCGGACGGCGAGCCAGTCGCGACCGCGCTGGCGATGGGCGTCACGTCCACGAAGGTGTCGGGATACTTTTCCCAGGTGCCATCCGAATAGAGCGTGTAGATGATCCGATCGGTCGTCCAGACCAGGGTGCCGTGATCGAAATCCTCGATCGCGCCAGCGCTCGCCTGTTCCGGCGCCGTCGCCGCGCCGATCGCGTCGTGGAGGGTGGGCGTCTCACGCCAGATCTTTCCGAAGCCATGGATCGGCTCGCCCGGCCCCGGCGTCACCGTTTCCGTCCCGGTGTAGGTATCGGGATATTCGCTCCAGTGGCCGGTGTCGAGCAGAGCGACGATCTGGCGACGATCGCCAAGCCAGATCATTTGCCCGTGCTGGAAGGGCTCGACCACCAGACTGAGACCGGCCTCCGGTGCTCGCGCGCAGCCAAGTCGGGCAGCCACCTTCGGCTGATCGCGATAGAGGGTGCCAAAGCCGCGGACCGGTTGAATCGAGCACGGGCTGGTTGCCGCGGCGGGAACCGCGGCCGCCGCCGTGGGAGTACCCGCCGGCTCGGTCGGAGTCGAGGCCGGCGTCTCCGATCCACTCGAAGCCCCCGGCGGGCTGGCCGACGGGCGAGCCGTCGGGGCCGAGGCTGCCTTGAACGCGCTGGCCGATCGACCGAGGCTCGCCATCGCCACCGGCGCGCCGGCGGCGCCCGCCACGAAGTGGAGCGCCACCGGCGTCGGCTTCGCGAGGATCGGGATCGCCAGGCCCGGCGCGCTAGCGTCGGGCTGAATGCTCACGGTGTAGGTCGCCGCGGACTGGAGCGGCTGCTTCGGCTTGACGAAGAGCGTGTCGTTATCCTGCCAGGTGAAGGTGACGGGAACCGGCGGGTCGATCCGGAAGGACCGCTCGACCGCGGAGTGGTCGACCGAGCCGTCGAAGCGGACGGCGATCGCACACTGGGTTGGATCATCGCAGGGATAGGCAGCGGCGACCGTCGGCCCGATGCCGCCGCCGCCAAACGGAAGACCGAAGAAAAAAGTGCCGGCCAGCAATCCGAGCACGACGACGGCTGCCACCGCGGACCAGACCGGCCAGCGACGATCGGGAGGTTGGCGCGGCGGTCGAGCGCGGCTGGCGGCGCGCGGGCGCTCGATCAACCGACTCGACGAATAGCGCCTGAACAGCCGCTCGACCTTCTCGTCGAGCGTCGGTGGCGCGGCCGTTGTCGCGCCGGCTCGAAGGGCGCCACCCATCGTGGCGTAGCCGGCCAGTCGCTCGCGGCAGGCCGAGCAGCGCGCGAGGTGGTTTTCGACCTCCCGCCGCTCGTCGTCGTCGAGCGCTTCATCGTAGTAGCCGGACAGGAGAGCCGGATCGAGCGCGTGTTCCGTCCGGGTCGGGTCACTCATGGGAATCATTTGCCTCGTGATGCTCGTTCGCGGATGCCTTCGCCCGGGTCGGATACTGTTCGCTCGGGGCGCCGTGATCGCCACCATTGGCGCGGCGATCACGGCCCGAAACCTGACGTGCGCCGTCGGTCCAGTAATCGTGGGGAAGCTCGCCCCCCAGTTGCAGGTACGCCGACCGTAATCGCTCGCGCGCCCGAAAGAGGGTGATCTTCGCGGCGCCCCGCGAAATGCCCAGGGCGCGGCCGATGTCGTCGACCGGCAAGCCCTGATACTCCCGCAGAATCAGGGCGGCACGATCGCGCGGCGGCAGGAGCGCCAGCGCCGACCGGATCACACCGGCCTTCTCGTGGCGCAGAGCCTCGCCCTCGGGATCATCGGTCGCCACCTGACTGGGATGAAAGAGGCTGGTGAACGTACTCCAGGGTTGCCATTGAACGCGCTTCCGCCGGCGCAGCTCGTCGAGGCAAGCATTCGTGGCGATCCGGAAAAGCCAGGGACGCATCTCGGCGACCGGCGGGCGGCGTTCCCACGCCCGCAGCGCCTTCTCGAACGCGGTGACCGTCAGATCCTCGGCGTCCGCTTCGTTCGCCACCAGCCGGCGCACGTAGCTGTAAATCGCCGTTCGATGTGCGTTGTACACGACGGTAAAATCGGCGTAGCCGTCGGTGGCTCCATGATTCGCAATCGGGTCCAGCTTCGTCGCTCCCACCGGGGTACCGACGCGGATCGCGACGCCGCCACCACGCGGCGTCACCACCCCTGCGCCTCCCCATCGGATTCCACCTCACCCACCCCGGCGCGTCCCGCCATCGCGGCCGCTGCCCCGGGTTGGGTGCGCGGGCGCCTTCCCCTTCGTTGCGCGAAGAGAAAGCATCGTCTGGGCCTTATGTTACCCTGAAAGGGCATCATCGAACAAGAAAGAGGATCGCGAGCCCGGGGATCTCCGCTGTGGCGTTCCGGCACGGTTGGCTCCCAAAGAATCGCAGCGTCGAGCAATCGATTCACTCTCCATAACGAGTGGAGGCGATCGGCGGTTACAGGTCACGAAGCACCACGCGCACTCCTCGATCGTCACACTCGATCATCGCCTCTTTGACACCAAATTTCGACGGTGCTACAGTCCCATTCGTCAGAACGATGAACGAACGGCCTGACGCCCAGGAGGCAGATCCATGGTCGACCGCACCATCGCGTTTTCGGTTTTTACCAAGCCCTGGAAGCTGCCCCTCCCCGAGCTCGCCGAGCTCGTTCGCGGTTTTGGATTCGAGGGAATCGAGCTACCAGTTCGACCGGGGTATCAGGTCGAGCCACGAGACGTGACCCGCGACCTGCCGGTCGCGGTGAGACAACTCGCCGAGCGTGGCCTGCGCGTCTTCAGCGTCGCCGGTCCCGCCGACGCGGCGACGATCGTCGCCTGCGCCGAGTCTGGCGTCCCAATCATCCGGGTGATGGCTCCGATTGGACAAGATGGTTACCTGGCGACCGAGGCACGAACGCGTCGGGAGTACGATGCTCTCGTCCCCCTGCTGGATCGCCACCACGTCAGGCTCGGCGTCCAAAACCACACCGGCCATTACGTCTGCAACGCGATGGGCCTGCGACACCTCCTCGAGAATTACGATCCCCGCCAGATCTGCGCGGTCTGGGACGCCGCCCACACCGCGCTCAACGGCGAAGCGCCCGAGCTTGCCCTCGACATCGTCTGGTCGCACCTGGGTATGGTCAACCTCAAGAACGCCTTCTGGCAGCGTGTGAACGGTCCCGAGGCGGAGGCGGCGTGCTGGCGGCCGTATTGGACGTCCGGCCGCCAGGGGCTCGCGTCGTGGCCGCGGGTCGCCGCCGAGCTCCAGCGCCGCTCCTTTCGTGGAGTCGTCTGCCTGACCGCTGAATACACCGACGAAGCATCGGTGAACCGCCTCATCGCCGAAGACCTCGTCTTCGCACGGGGCCTCTTTCGAACGACCTGAGAGAGCGAGGGAAGTCGTGGCGAGAAT